>PLMI01000032.1 GCA_003142435.1 Coxiellaceae bacterium
CATCAATAAAAGAAATAATAGGTCGTGAAATTTTAGATTCGCGTGGGAATCCTACAGTCGAAGTAGATGTTTTTTTAGCGTCAGGTGCAATGGGGAGGGCCGCTGTTCCTTCGGGCGCTTCTACAGGAAGCAGGGAAGCCATTGAATTGCGCGATGGTGACAAAAAACGTTATCTTGGCAAAGGCGTTCTAAAAGCTGTTTCCAATGTAAATGGCAAATTGCGCGATGCTTTGCTTGGCGCAGATCCAACTCAACAAGAAGCCATCGATGAACTTATGATTAAACTTGATGGAACTGAAAACAAAAGCAATTTTGGCGCTAATGCGATTTTAGGTATTTCCTTAGCAGTTGCCAAAGCTGCGGCAGCCGAAGCAGGATTACCACTTTATAGATATTTAGGCGGTGATGGCCCATTTGTGATGCCGGTGCCTATGATGAACGTTCTAAATGGCGGCGCTCATGCAGATAACAACGTCGATGTTCAAGAGTTTATGATTTTACCGGTTGGAGCTTCAACGATAGCAGATGCTGTGCGTTATGGCGCTGAAGTTTTTCACAATTTAAAAAGCGTGTTGAAAAAGGCCGGCAAAGTTGTTTCTGTTGGTGATGAAGGAGGTTTTGCTCCGGATTTATCTTCCAATGAGGAAGCGCTTGAGCGTATTTGTGAAGCAATACATCAAGCTGGTTTTACTGTTGGCAAAGAAATTTGTTTAGGGTTAGATCCAGCAGCTTCTGAGTTTTATGACAACGGTTTTTATAATCTAAAATCGGAAAATAAAAAATTAACTTCAGCAGAGTTAGTTGCTTATTATGAAAACTGGACTAAAAAATATCCGGCATTAATTACCATAGAAGATGGATTTGCAGAGAACGATTGGGATGGCTGGAAATTGATGACAAAAAAGCTGGGCGATAAAATTCAGCTGGTTGGTGATGACTTGTTTGTCACCAATACCAAAATTTTCCGCAAGGGAATTGAGGAGGGAGTTGCCAATTCTATTTTGATTAAGTTAAATCAGATTGGTACTTTAACGGAGACATTAGAAACAATTAAAATGGCAAAAGAAGCAGGATATACATGCGTTATATCACATCGATCAGGAGAAACTGAGGATACTACTATTGCAGACTTGGTTGTTGCTATGGGAACTGGCCAGATTAAGACGGGATCTTTGTGCCGTACAGACCGGGTTGCAAAATATAATCAACTCATTCGTATCGAGGAAGCTATGAAGGGCAAGGTTTCATATATGGGCAAAGCTGCTTTTCCTAGATTTAAATAACTATGCAACTTCGCCTTTTTTGCGATATCTTTGTTGCAAAGTCTTTTTCGCATGCTCATTTACGTAAAAGTAAACTCCGCCGCTCAAAAGACTTTGCGCCTCGATCTCGCAAAAAATGCTTCGTTGCGAACATAGCAAATAAAATTGATTATCTTGATATATAATGGCGCTTTTCGCCAGGTGCTATGTTAGATGATATTATGAAAATTCTTATTTTCACATTGTTAGGTTTATTTCTTATTTTGCAGTTTAAACTTTGGTTCTCTGATGAAGGGCTTTTTCGCATGTTTCAGCTAAGGCATGAAGTAGCAATACAAGCTGAAAAAAATCAAGAACTGCAAAAAAGCAACAATGCATTGCGGGCAGATATTGATGCTTTAAAAAAAGGAGATAATTCAATTGAAGAGCACGCCCGTAATGATTTGGGCATGATTAAAAAAGGCGAGGTATTTTACCAAATAGTTAAATAATAAAAAAGAGGTTTCATGGAAATGTTAGTTACTGACCACGTTAAAAACGTGTTGGCAAAAGCTACTTGTATTTATACTAAAGCTGAGGTTGAAGGAGCGCTGGATAGAATGGCCTACGAANNCACGCTTAAATTTTCCGCTGGAAATTGACTACGTCCACGTTGGCCGTTATGGCAATGATTTTGCTGGAAACAAATTTAATTGGAAGGCGATGCCTCGCACCAATTTAAAGGGAAGAACTGTCGTAATTGTTGACGACATTTTAGATGGCGGCGTGACTTTGGCGAATATTGTTGCATTTTGTAAAGTGCATGAGGCGCGAAACGTGTTTACAGCTGTTTTAATTGACAAAAAAAAACCGCGTGAAAAAGGTGGCATTGAAGATGTTGACTTTAAGGGTTTGATTGTTGATGACCGTTTTGTTTTCGGTTATGGATTAGATTATCAAGAATATTTGCGGAATGCTCCGGGAATATATGCCGTTGCTGAGGAACATCTAAAATAATAATCATAAAAAGCAATTCGTCATGCGTTATCGAATAAAAATTGCCTGTAAATTTATTGCATCATTATTACTGATAATGATGTTTTTTTATTTTCCCAATTCNNAAGTTTTTCTGTTTCTAAGGAGGATAATCAAAATTATTTTACATTCGGGTTATCAAATGAGCCTAAATATGAAATTTCTTATTTACAAAATCCATCAAGAATTGTAGTAGATCTGCAAAGTTGTAACCTTAATGCCAAAATTGATAAAGCTTTATTGCGCAATACATTTGTAAAAAATATTAGAACCGGGAAGAAGGAGGATGGCTCCTTTCGTCTAGTTTTTGATTTGAAGAAGAAATTAAAATATAAGAGTGAAATTTCACAAAAGAAAAATGGCCGTTATGGTTTGACGATAAGCATTCCTGCGCAAATTCCAATAGTTTCAGAAAAAAAAGCAGTTTTCACAACGGTGATTTTAACAGCAAAACCTAAGTTCATATCTGAGCCTTCTCTTGTGGATTTCAAAGGTGGTTTGGGCGATTATAAAAAGCCAAGTTTTGCTGCTGCGAAAAAGCAGACTGATATATTGCTTTCCAGGTTTGAAGCAGCGGTTCCGAAGTNNTAAAATTTACGGCAAAAGTTGCGGGACATTGTTATCGTGATAGATCCTGGGCATGGCGGCAAGGATCCGGGAGTTAGCAGCGCCAATAAAGTGAGAGAAAAAGACGTTGTGCTGGCCATTGCCAAAGATTTGCGCCGTTCCCTTAATGAAGAATTTGGCATTAGGGCTATTTTGACAAGAAGCGGTGATTATTTTCTGCCCTTGAAAGAACGGTTGCGCATAGCAAACCTCAATAAAGCAGATTTATTTATTTCCATTCATGCGGACACTTATAGAAAAAATTCATCGATAAAAGGGGTGTCAATATTTGCACTATCTCCTAATAACGCAACCAGTGAAAGTGTTCGTTGGCTGGCAGACAAAGAAAATGAATCCGAGCTCGGTAATAAACTGCCTAACGATGCAAATGCCTTGCGTTCAGTATTTTATGGTTTGGTGCAAAATACAACCATAAGTGCAAGTTTAAGCATAGCTAAAATATTACTTGCTAAGTTGCCTGAAGTGGCAAGGCTGCACACGCATAGAATTGAACAAGCTTCTTTTGTCGTATTGAAATCGCCAAACATTCCCTCTCTTTTGATAGAAACAGGTTTTTTATCAGACCAAAATGAGGTAACTTATTTAACTAATCCAGAGTATCAAAACAAACTCGCCATGACTTTAGCAGCAGGCGTAACAGAATATTTTAAAGATAATCCGCCGGAAGGCACTTTCTTATCTTCGATGTCAGTGAAAAGTATAAATATTGTGCGTTAGTTTAAAAAGGAAATCATGAATACAATTGTAATTTTAAGCTCTGCAGTCGCAAATCAAATTGCCGCAGGCGAGGTAGTCGATCGCCCCAGCTCTATCGTCAAAGAATTGCTTGAAAATAGCATTGATGCTTATGCGGCGCACATCGAAATTGACGTAGAAATGGGGGGAATTGACCTTATTCGCGTACGTGATAATGGCTGCGGAATCCTGAAAGAAGAATTGGCATTGGCCTTAAAAAGGCATGCTACAAGCAAAATACGCGATATTCACGATCTCAACACAATAAGAACTTATGGTTTTCGCGGAGAGGCTTTGGCGAGCATCAGTTCTATCTCAAGGTTTTCGCTTACTTCACGTGTCCACGGCGATAAATCCGGTTGGAAAATTTATTTGGATGATGCGAGCACTTCAGAAGAAATTGTTCCTGTTGCTCATCCGGTTGGCACTTCAGCGGAAATTCGCGATTTGTTTTATAACGTTCCGGCAAGGCGTAAATTTCTTCGCAAAGCTCAGACTGAATTCTCTCATATTGAAGAATTAGTAAAGCGCATTGCCCTTAGCCAGTTCAATGTTTCTTTTGTGTTGAGGCACAATGGCAGAGAAATTTTACATTTAACGCCCGCCCAAACGAAAGAGGAGAGAACAAAGCGCGTCGCCTTACTTTGTGGCAGTGATTTTATAGAGAATTCTTTATATTTAACTTGCGAATCTATGGATTTGAAATTAGCTGGTTGGATTNNGGTTGGATTTCAAAACCTACTTTTACGAAAGGACAAACTGATTCGCAGTATTTTTATATTAATGGCCGTTTAGTAAGGGACAAAGTTATTGCTCAGGCATTACGCCAGGCTTACCAGGATGTGATTTTTCATGGCCGCTATCCCGTTGTAGTTTTATATTTAGAAATAAACCCAGAGCTTATCGATGTAAATGTGCACCCGGCAAAAAGCGAAGTTCGTTTCCGTGAAAGCCGCTTGGTGTTCGATTTTATCTTTAAAAATATTTCTCATGCAATTGCGGGAGATCGTCCAGGTTCCCCTGTTCCAGAAATAAAAAAAGTGGCGGCAGGGAATTTAATTTCTGAGAATAAATTTACTGAATTGCCAATCGGTAAAATAGCAATAGAACAAAAAAACGAGCCATTGAAAAATGTTGCGGATTGGCAGAAAGATATTTTTGCAAATTTAAATAGCGATATTGATTGTAATAATGATTATAAAATTGAAAAAACGATTGCTCCTGTTGAAGAAAGTTTAGCAGGCACTCCTTCTTATCCGCTTGGTTTTGCGCTTGCGCAATTGCATGGCACATATATTTTGGCACAAAATGAAGGTGGGCTTATTATAGTTGATTGCCACGCGGCCCACGAACGCATCACCTATGAAAAATTAAAAACTGCTTTAGCAGAAAATCAAGCAATAAAACAACAATTATTTTTACCTATTACATTGCATTTAAGAGAAGCAGAAGCAGATTGTGCAGAAGAAAACATTTCTTTGTTTTCTCAATTTGGTTTCGAAATTGAACGTTTGGGAAAAGAGGAGATCATAATTAGGGCTGTTCCAGTTTTACTGCAAAGTTGCGATGTAAAGGAGTTAGTACATGATGTGGTAGCTGATCTTGTCGAGATTGAAACTTGCAATCTTATTTCGGAAAATAACAATAAAATTTTGGCGCTGCTTGCCTGCCACAGCAGTGTCAGGGCACATCGCGTTCTTACTGTTCCGGAAATGAACGTTTTATTGCGAACTATGGAGGAAACTGATCGAGGCAAACAATGTTGCCATGGGCGGCCGACGTGGATAGCAATTAGCCTAGATGAATTAAAGAAAATGTTTTTGCGGGGTTAAATTTTCCATTCATATCATCCCATNNCCAAATTATTACAAAATTTTATTAATTAAAAGTGGCATATTTTTGCTTATTTTAGATAACTAACTGCTTGTTTTTGTAGTTTCCGATGATAATTAAATATGGTATTATATTTAGCCAAAAACGTATTCATCTCATTTGTTCTTGTTTAATTACTGGAGTATTTAATGTCTTTAGATTTTCTTGATTTCGAACAGCCGATAGCTGAGCTGCAGGCAAAAATCCAGGAGTTACGCTATGTAACCGCTGATAGCGATGTCAATATTAGTGANNTCTAAGAGCAAAGACCTTACAAAATCCATTTTTTCATCACTGACCGATTTTCAAATAGTGAAATTGGCAAGGCACCCATTGCGGCCACATACTCTTGATTACATCGAAAGAATTTTTACTGACTTCGACGAATTATTTGGTGACAGGCAACTTTCAAAAGGCAATGCAATTGTGGGCGGAATTTGCAGGTTAGATAATCAGCCTGTTGTTGTTATAGGCCATCAAAAAGGTCGTTCCACTAAAGAAAATATTGAGCGTAATTTCGGCATGCCAAATCCTGAAGATTATCACAAAGCTTTGCGCTTGATGAAATTAGCAGAGAAGTTTAGCCTTCCTGTAATTACTTTTATAGATACACCAGGAGCTTACCCTGGTATTGAGGCAGAAGAGCGAAACCAAAGCGGGGCAATAGCGCGCAATCTTTTGGAAATGTCTAAATTGAAAACGCCTATAATTTGTATTGTTATTGGCGAAGGCGGATCTGGAGGAGGATTGGCTTTGGGCGTTGGCGATAAGATTTTAATGTTACAGTATAGTTATTATGCAACTATTTCTCCTGAAGGATGTGCCTCTATTTTGTGGCGCAGCCAAGAAAAAGTAGCCGAAGCTGCGGAAACAATGAATTTAACGGCTTCAGCTTTGTTCAAACTCAAATTGATAGACCATGTGATTCCCGAACCTTTGGGCGGAGCTCATAGAAATTATGAGGAAATGGCTGCTAACCTGAAGCAATCTTTACTGGATAATTTGTTGCAGTTAAATAAAATTCCAGTTTCCCAGTTAGTGGAAAAACGTTATCAAAAACTAAAAGATATTGGCAGATAAAAGTAATCGAATTGAAAGGAATAACTTAAATTATTTTGGCTATAGGGTTCATTTAATTTAAATAGATGTTGTTGCATAAATGCTTTACAGGTGNNNTTACCAATTATGCAACAACGCCATTTAAACATGTATTTATATACTTTTAGCAGCTTAAGTTATAGTTAAAAAATATTTTATTAAAAAAAGTTCATTTAATTGTAATTTAATGTTCAATGTGTTATTATATTTATAAAATATAATAAAAAAACAGTATAGTTTTGGTGTAATAATTGCAACTCTTTGATTTTAAACGATTTTTTTATTACATGTTNNAGATAAAAAAATCTGGTTAATATTTTTACGGTGATGACAGTTATGGTATTTTAGGTAAAAATGTTGCCTGCTAAAAAAACTTTATATTTAGGTATTTTTTCTTTGACTAAGAATTGAGGTAAATAGTGTGAGTGATATGTTTTCAAATATTATTTTAAAAGCAATAACAGATTACAAACTTTTTTTGAGGCGTATTTTGCCAGCAAGAGAATGTTCGGCAAAAATTGTAAGCCTTGGCATTAAGCGTACTCTGTTGCGAAAAACTAGTGATGTTCAATTGTATGATGTTGCTTTGAAAATTAGCAAGGATCTAGCTGCCCATATTGAGATAAATAAAAATAAAAAGGATGACGTCTGTTACTCGGGAGCTTTGGAATTTTTACGCTATTTAAATCGAGTAATGGGAGAGTACATAATTGATAATGGCAAGGTAGTGCACACGGCTCAATCGGCTGCCTGCGCAGTAGTTGATGCTTTTCAAATTATCTCTCTTGCGGATCATAATTATACAATTGATATTATTGAAAAGCTTGTAAACTGTATTCGTACTATTGCAAAATATGGCGATAAGACGCAAATAAGCTTATTTATGGATGTTCTAAAAAGCCATGAGAAGCGAATTGCTGAAGCTTTTAGAAGGAATGGGCGTATTTTTAAACTGGAAGATTATTTTGCTGCTGAATCAGCCGGCAAATAAATAAACTTTGCAGCTTTTCTTGAAGTAGCTTTTTGAACTTTTATAAGCTACTATTTCGCATTATTTTCTTGAGGACTAAATTTAATGGATATTTTCGCCAATCGTAATGCTATTGCCAAAATAAATATCAAAGAAGAATTTGCTAAAGATGCAAAAAGGTTCAGTAAGTTTTCATTGAGCGCCGCAGGTTTGCTGCTCGATTATTCCAAAAATAAAATCAATGCAAAAATAATGGCAGAACTTTTTGCTTTAGCAAAATCAAGTAAACTTCGTGAACATATCGAATCTATGTTCAATGGCGAGAAAATCAATATTACTGAGGACAGGGCAGTATTGCATACCGCATTACGTAATCCAAATTATTCAGAAAAAATTTTGGTTGACGGCAAAAATGTTATGCCCGATATTGAAAATGCTTTGCGGGCAATAGAACATTGTGCCGAGTCCATTCGTAACGGTTCATGGAAAGGCCATACTCATAAAAGAATTACCGATATTGTCAATATTGGTATTGGCGGGTCAGATTTAGGGCCACATATGGTTGTTGAAGCGCTGAGGCCTTATTCACTTGATACTATTAGTTATCATTTTGTGTCTAACGTAGATGCAACGCATATTCTCGAAACTTTAAAAGACCTCGACCCCGAAACGACGCTATTTATCATTTCCTCCAAAACATTTACTACCGCGGAAACTTTATGTAATGCTTTAACAGCAAAAGAATGGCTGTTAAGCCAGGCAACCGCTGACGGGGATGTTATAATTCCACATCATTTTTTAGCGGTAACAGCAAAGTCGGAGCGAGCAGTTGACTTTGGAATTTTGCCGAAAAATATTTTTCCATTTTGGGACTTTGTGGGTGGCCGATATTCTTTGTGGTCATCTATCGGTTTGTCAATCGCAATTGCTATTGGAATGGATAATTTTAGGAAATTGTTGCATGGTGCTCACGCAATGGATCAGCATTTTCGAAGCGCCGAAATAGAACAAAATATGCCTGTAATTCTTGCGCTTTTAGGAATTTTAAATATTAATGGTTTAGGGTTGTCGACGCAAGCTGTGATTCCATACGACCAATATTTGAGTTTATTGCCTTCATTTTTGCAGCAACTTGAAATGGAAAGCAATGGCAAATGCGTCAAGATTGATGGTACAAAAGTCAATTATAAAACTGCTCCAGTTTTGTGGGGTTCTGTTGGTACTAATGGACAACATGCATTTCATCAATTGTTGATGCAGGGAACAGAAGTTGTGCCGGTTGATTTTATTTTAAGTGTTGAAAGTCATAATCCAGTGGAAGATCACCACATGTTGCTCTTTGCCAATTGTTTGGCGCAGTCACAGGCTTTGATGAACGGCAAAAGTAAAGAAGAAGCAATAGATGAATTGCTTGCGTCGGGTCTTCCAGCTTCAGAAGCAAAATCTTTAGCGCCCCATAAGGTTATTGCAGGCAACGTGCCAAGCAATACTATTTTGATGCAGAAACTTACACCGGAAACTTTGGGTGCTTTAATTGCTTTATATGAACATAAAGTGTTTGTCCAGGGAGTTATTTGGCAAATCAATTCCTTTGATCAATGGGGAGTCGAATTAGGAAAAAAACTTGCCAATAACTTAGTTCCCAAATTACAAGATAAAAAAAGCGGTTTATCTGAGTTGGATTCTTCAACAAAGAATTTGATTTTGCATTGGCGAAATAGAGGTTGATTACATTTCCGATTTAATTCGGAGTGAATTATACCAAACCGAAAAAAATGAACTGCCTCATTGTGTCATCCCCGAATGGTTTTATCGGGGATCCAGAATTTTTCTGGCTATTTTTTTGTGGATTCCCGATAAAACCATTCGGGAATGACTGCAATAAAATTANNTTAATTTTTCAGTTTAGTATTAGCAGAAGTTTTCAATCTTTTATTGATGCTATTACGAACAATATCTAACCAGAAATATCAGGAACAGGTGGCAAAAGTGCCATTTAACATCGTTTTTCATTGATACAATCTGTTCCTGAAGTATCGTTTATTTATGGAGTTTGTGGCTTATCTGCTAAATTAGCAGTAAATTCAGCCACTACAAGAGTTATGAATTGTTCTAATGCTGTTAAATTACCTGTTGTAGGTGCTAACATTTGAAAGATATGTGTATTAGTATTTTGATCATGATAATCGCCTTGAAAATGTATGTCAAATATGCCTGCTTTGTGATGATCAACACTCCTAAGTAACCCAGCCATTTTTTCACCATTAGTTTTTAATTCTAAATGATAAAATAACTCATAACCCTTAGTGACAAGCCCAATATCATCATAACCAACAAGATCAACAACACGTCCACTAAGTAATCCTCCAGTAATTTCCGTTAGATTCATTAGAATCGCATTACATTTTTCTGTTTGAGATATTATTGGCTCTATGAAAGCATCTAACTGAGTTAATAGTTCACGATAGCTAACTTTTTTTGGCACAGACGTATTTTCTATAAGCCGATCAAGATTAGGATCACATTTCAGGGATATTCGATCAGAACAGTTTCTTTCTAAAAATAATTTTACCAATCGTGGCAGTTTACAAGTGAAAAATGCCAAAGATCCTATGAAAGAATAACTTGCAGGGATTCTCTCTTCTGTCATCGGTACTTTAAGTTTTAATTCAATTCGTGCACAAGGTAACTCTATTTTACTATTAAATTCCAATGATTTTTCAAATAATATTTTTATAAACTCCTCAAACGTAATATCTTCTTGTTTTTGTGATTTAGCAAACAATGTTGAATTTGGTGCTGGTGGACAAGCCATTTTTTTCTACCCCTTTTATTGTTGTTCAGGAAAAAATTATTAATATTGCATTTTAGTATAGTACAATTTATATATTTTTTCGAGGAAGAAGAATTAGTTGTCATTTAAAATTATAATATAAGAGCTTGATATAAATGTAATAAAATATATTATAATCAACAGGTTGCACGAAATCGGTTTTAGCTGTAACATTAAAATTTTATTAATAAGGTTATAATAAGTCCTGGGCTATTTTATGATTGTCTTGATTTTAAGAATTTTATTATTATGTCCCTTCATTAACAATTAATTCATTAATTTTCTGTGTTTCCAATTTATGTTTTTGCCGGTCGCAAAAGCGGAAAAAGAATCACATCGCGTATCGAAGGCGAATCAGTAAATAACATTACTAAGCGATCGATGCCTATTCCTTCTCCTGCTGTTGGCGGCATTCCATATTCTAAAGCCGCGATATAATCCGCGTCATATCTCATTGCTTCTTGGTCTCCTGCAGAATGTTCTTTTGCCTGTTTTTGAAAGCGAGCGGCTTGTTCTTCCGGATCATTTAATTCAGAAAAACCATTACCAATTTCTTTGCCGCCGATAAAAAATTCAAACCTGTCGGTAATAAACGGGTCATTTTCGTTTTGGCGGGCAAGCGGTGAAACTTCAACCGGATAACTTGTGATAAAAGTCGGCTGGTGGAGTTCTTTTTCGACGGTTTTTTCAAAAATTTCATATTGAATTTTACCCAAGCCATAATTTTCATGTAACGTAATACCTAAATTTTCTGCTATATTTTTCGCTTTGTTTAAATCCTCCAGATCTTCTGGTTTTACATTTTTGTTATGATGCAAAATCGATTCTTTTAGCGTCATGCGTATGAATGGTTTTGCTAGGTCGTATGTTTCACCTTGGTAAGTCAGCGTAGTTTTACCTAAAACATCAAGCGAAATTTTTCTTAACATTTCTTCGGTGAAATCCATCATATCTTGATAAGTCAAATAAGCAGCATAGAATTCGACCATAGTAAATTCCGGATTATGGCGCACGGAAATTCCTTCATTGCGAAAATTTCTATTGATTTCAAAAACGCGTTCAAATCCACCGACAATAAGCCGCTTTAAATAAAGCTCAGGAGCAATTCGTAAAAACAATTGCATGTCTAAAGTGTTATGGTGCGTTATAAAAGGCCTTGCAGTTGCGCCGCCTGGAATTGGCTGCATCATAGGAGTTTCAACTTCGAGATAGCCATGGGCAATAAAAAAATTTCGCATTGCCATAATTATCGCAGAACGAATTTGAAAAATATGCCTTGTTTCTGGATTGGCAATCAAGTCGAGATACCGCTGGCGATAGCGTGTTTCATGGTCAGTTAAGCCATGAAATTTCTCGGGAAGAGGGCGCAATGCTTTCGCGAGCAACTGTGTCTTTGTTATTTTTACAGATAATTCATTTGTTTTAGTTTTAAATATTTTTCCTTCAACGCCGATTATGTCGCCTAAATCCCATGTTTTGAATTCATCATAAATTCCCTCGGGTAAATCTTCGCGCCGAAAGTAAAGCTGTATTTTTCCCGACATGTCCTGAAGGTGAACAAAACTTGCCTTGCCCATGATGCGGCGTGTCATAATGCGGCCAGCCAAACTTACTGTAACTGGCGCTTTTTCCAACGTATCATTGTCTTTATCGTCATATTTTTTATGCAATATTTCCGCCAATGCATTTCGTTTGAAATTGTTTGGATATGCCTGGCCTTTGTGTCTTAGTGCATTTAATTTTTCATGGCGCAATGCGATTTGCTCATTTTCATCAATTACTACAGTTTCCTTGTTTATGTTTTTATGATTCATGGATTTTAATCTCGAAGTAAAATAATAATTTATTTGCAACATTATAAAAATTGTAACAGGTTTGAGTTAGATTTTAAAAAAAAGTATAGTAGTAAATGGAAAACTACGATAAAAATGTATGCTTTTTTGCAAGTATTTGATTTT
>PLMI01000007.1 GCA_003142435.1 Coxiellaceae bacterium
TAGTACTCCGAAAGAACCGTTTTTTAAATCGGCCATCGAACCCTTAACCATCATTTTCGACATATCGGAAATTCCGATTTCTTTTTCCGGCAATATGCCTTTAATCATAACGCCTTTAACTGCACCCGCATTTGAAATCATACCTTGACCCAAGACATAAGGCGCTGTCGCTAATACTTCTTTTTGCTTGGAAAGTTGTTTATCGAGTGAAGACCAGTCTTTGACGCTTCCAGAGATACCATTCACGGTAATCTGCTCTGCCATACCAAAAATGCGCTCGTGAATTTCATAATCAAAGCCATTCATAACTGACAAAACTGTAATTAACACTGTGATACCAAGTGCAATACCAATGACAGAAGCAAGAGAAATAAAAGATATAAAGTGGTTGCGCCTCTTAGCTCGAGTGTAACGCAAACCAATATATATTGGAAAAGGTAGAAACATTTATATTTGAAAAAAAATTATGATAATTTCGTAAGTATTTGATTATACTTAAGTTTTTTATTACATGTCCCCGAATGATTTTGTCAGGGATCCATCCCCGCCGGAGTTTATCCCCGCGAAGGCGGGGGCGGGAATGACAATACAAAACTGTTAATGTTTATTCAACAACGCCGTTGGTGCCCGGGGCCGGAATCGAACCGGCACAGCATTGCTACCGAGGGATTTTAAGTCCCTTGTGTCTNNAGGTTTTGCAGACCTTCGCCTTAAGCCACTTGGCTACAGCGCCTTATAAAAAATAAAATCCACTAACGTGGATAGGAGAGAGCGGGAAACGGGACTCGAACCCGCGACCCCAACCTTGGCAAGGTTGTGCTCTACCAACTGAGCTATTCCCGCAAATAAAAAAGTCCCGCATATATTATTATTTTTGTTCGGGAGATGTCAAGTCAGGCCAGGCTATTTTTAAGTACATAACCATAGACCAAAGAGTCAAAATAGCAGCAATATATAACAAAGCAATTCCTGCAAATTTAAGCCAAGAATTATCATGAGGAGCAAATAACAAAAGCAAAATCAATGCCGCCATTTGCACACCTGTTTTTATTTTCCCTACAAACCCAACTGCCACACTAGCACGCTTACCAAGCTCAGCCATCCATTCACGAAGAGCTGAAATCACAATTTCGCGTCCAATGATTATCGCTGCGGGAAGAGTAAAATACATAACGTCATACTCACCTACTATCAAAACCAAAGCAGTTGCAACCATTATTTTATCTGCAACAGGATCTAAAAAAGCACCAAGCTTTGTTATCTGATTTAAATTACGTGCTAAAAAACCATCTAACCAGTCGGTGATAGCCGCTAACACAAAAATACCCGTGGCAACTTGGTGAGATAAATGCCAAGGTAAATAAAACACAATTACAAAAGCTGGGATTAGAAAAATTCGGATTAAAGTAAGTATATTGGGAATATTGATATTTAATTTTGACATAAAAAAACCTTGGCAATTTGCCTGAATTATATTAACAATGGTCCTTGAAAATCACCATTTTTGCAAGCTTTTTTCACTGTTTAGGCTTTTTATTTTGGCAAATTACGCAAATACTCATAAATCTTGCGCGCGGTTTTAAGATTAATACCCTTAACAAGCATCAACTGTTCCAAAGAAGCCTCTTTAAGACCTTGCAATCCGCCAAATTGTTTTAACAATTCATTGCTCTTTGCCTTACCAATGCCAGGAATATTTTCTAAAATCGAAATCTTGCGACCTTTAGCCAATTTTCGCCTTTGCCCTGTAATTGCAAAACGATGCGCTTCATCCCTGATTTGTTGTAAAACGTGCAACGCCGGCGAATCTGGATTTAAAGAGATTGGATGATCTTTTTCTGCAGAGTAAATTTCTTCAAGTCCCGGTTTACGCGATGGCCCCTTAGCGATTGCAAGCAAATAAATATCGACGATTTGTAATTCTTCCAGAATTTGTTTGGCGATATTTAACTGCCCTTTGCCACCGTCTATGAGTAAAACATCCGGCATTTTTTCCTTTTGCTCTTTTGCTTTTGTGAAATGGCGGGTTAATGCTTCGCGCAACGCAGCATAATCATCTGCAAATCCATTCTTTATATTGTAGCGACGATAATTATTTTTCTCTGCGCCACGCTCACTAAAAACAACGCACGAAACAACCGTCGCTTCGCCTCCTGTGTGGCTTACATCAAAACACGCAATATTTTTCGGCAATTCCAACAAACGAAAAGCATCCTTAAAAGCTTGCAGCTGCTTGCAAAAAAACGCTTTTGCTGCAACAGTCCTATTTAAAACGCTTTCCGCATTTTCTTTTGCCATTAACAACCATTTCGCATTTGTGGTTTTCGGGCTATCTATTATTTTTATTTTCACTTCGGAATTTTGTGCTATAGCATTTGCCAGCCAATCGCGGTCATCTAATTTGTAATTTACGATGATTTTTTTCGGCAGATTAGTAGCTGCTATGTTCAGATAATACTGCGATAGAAACGTAGATAATATTTCACTCGCGCTTGCTAAATCTGTTACTTCTTTTAAAAATGTTTTATTGCCCAAAACCAATCCCGATCTAATAGAAATTATGCCGATACAAAAATTCTGCGAGTCGAAAACCAATGCAATGGCATCAACATCTCCTTCTTTGCGAACCACGTATTGCTGCTGCTGAACTTTTTTAAGGCTGCGGATTTGGTCTCGATAAAAAGCCGCATCTTCATAATGCTTTTCGTTTGCGGAATCTTCCATTAATTTTATAATGCTTTGTATGGCTTCGTTGCTTTCTCCACGTAAAAATTTTCGTGCCATTTTTACGTTAGTTTTATAGCTATTTTCATCGATATAATTTACACATGGCGCGGTACAGCGTTTTATTTGATACTGAATACATGGTCTTTTGCGATTGCGAAAGAAATTTTCGCCGCACTGGCGTAATTTGAAAATTTTCTGCAGTAAATTCAAAATTTCGTGAATAGAGCCAATATTGGAAAATGGCCCAAAATATTCTCCCGCTAAATTTTGCGGGCCGCGATGCACGCTTAATCGCGCAAAGCGATGATTGCTGATTAATAAATATGGATATGATTTGTCGTCCTTAAATAAAATGTTATACCGTGGACGTAAGGTTTTTATTAGATTATTTTCTAAAAGCAATGCTTCAGTTTCATTGACAGTGATAATAGTTTCAATCGCAGCAATATGTGAAACCAAACTTTCAGTTTTTGCGTCATGTTGTGTTGTAGAAAAATAACTACTTAAACGCTTTTTTAAATTTTTGGCTTTGCCAACGTAAATTACAACATTATTCCTGTCTAGCATTTTGTAGATACCGGAAGATGTTGGCGGTGATGTTATAAAATCTGATAGTTTCATGTTTTACCAAATTCCATAATTAACAAGAACGAAGTTGCACTGCGCTCTTCGTGCTNNCCGCAAAATTGTCTTCTGTAGTTTTTGCATTTCAATCCGTTTTTTCATGTACCAACACTAGCATTTGTGAAGCAGTTTTTACAACTAATTTTTGTAAATTTTCGCCCTAACCCATTGAAAAATAAAGGCATACTTAACTTTTATTTTTTAATAAAATCTTAACATAGATATACTATAATTTAATATTATAATAAAGTTCTATAATAAAAATCCCGCGGCCTGCTGCAGGGAAATACCAGTTTTACCAATGATTAAAAAGAGAAATTTATATGAACCCGGATAATATGCTCGTATGTCCTAATGGCGGCTTACGTATAGACCCCAAAACTGACCACATAGTTGATTGTACCCAAATGGATATAGATCCTAATTGTGAGTGCACGATTTCTCGTCTCCATCTCACCGGATATCATCGCCCGCCAGAAAACAGCACCTTGTTCAGTCCCCACTGGAATGAAAATTTCGGAACAGACTGCATTCAACAAGGGAAATCAGCGGACTGTTGGCTTATTGCTACGTTAATTTCTTTAAGTATGAATCCAGATGGTCAACGACATCTTTATAATATGATGCTGGATGATGGGAAATACGTATTTGTTAAGTTATCTCAAAAAGTTTATCCCTGTGTTGACCCAAAGCCACCTATAATAAAAATGACAAAAAGTCTTTTCACGTTTCAGTTAACCAGATTCAGTGATTTCAATCCACTATTTTGCCGACATAAGAATAGAATTCTTTGGCCCGATTTTATCGAAAAAGCTTTAGTTTTTTCTGCATATTTTAAAAACAGTTTCTCATATCAACAGCTTGATAATAGGGAAGTTGGTGCGGTAACCTCCTATTTAGAAAGAATAATAGGAATACCTTTTGATCGTAAAAGTATTCCCCGGGAAACTCGGGATCGAATAGACGATGTTATTTACATTGATGATAAATTCTATTCCCTTATAATAAAAGGAAACGTTAAGGAACTTGTTAACCGCTATCCGCAAATATTCACAAGCAAACCAGAAGCTAATGAATGTGTTGTTTTTTTTAATCAAGCTGCTCCAATAGACCCTCAAAACAAATTAACATTTTCCTGCCACAATTCTTCTGAATTAGCGATTCTTCTAGAAGGTTTAAATCCAGCAATAAAAACAAAGTTTATAGCGTATGTTGACAAGATAATGAAAAAACGTAAACACACTTATTCATTTTTTGAGCATAATTTATTTATCTGGTTACGGGATGAGGTATTTACTCGAAATGCTATTGCTACTACTGCCAACTATATGCCGGATAGTTACGAAAAAGGTCTTCAGGGAAAACATGAATACGCAGTGCTAGGAGTGATAGGTGATCCGGAAAAAGATGAACAACTTTTTGTAACATTAGCTAATCCGTGGGGACATACTGGTAGAAGCTATGAGCTTAAAGATGGAGAATACAAACCTGTTGAGACTTCAGGCGGCACTTTTAATCTGCACCTGGATGAGTTTGCAAGATTCTTTACAGGTATTAACTATTCTACAGAACCACTGCTACATTATCCTGAACTACCGCATTCTGAGTCATTACGGCGTGATTCATTGGCAGCTTCATCTTCAGTTGTTGTCAAAGGAGTTACCACTTTTCAACCGCCACATACACAAAATAAATTAGAAGATCAAGAATACTTGCCTTCTTTAGGTGATACATCTTTCACATCTGGCGGCTATTAATACCAAATTTCACAATGTATTAACCTGAATTCGACATAATTATTTCGCTCTTACAGAGCTTTAATTTTGCGATCTCATTTCCCCCAGGGCTGCAAACGCGAAAAAATCGTCTGGAACGATTTTTAATTGCGATTTCCGCAAGCCCCCGAGGGCAAAGTGCAGGATTGCACTTTGTAAAAACACGCGTTTTTGCCCTGGACTAGAAAACATATTTAGGCTGCTTCGCAGCTCTTATTGTGCCACATAAAACGCGGCTGCTTATTTTTTTACTTTATTTCAATATATTACTAAATGCTTATGTCGAATTCAG
>PLMI01000159.1 GCA_003142435.1 Coxiellaceae bacterium
ATTCAATCTTTTCATCCTGGTTTTATGACCACAAACTCAGCGATGATTTCTCTCTCTCCGGCACCTGTACTTCCTTTAGCTCAAGAGCAGTTCAGATTTTTACCAGGTGCGTATTCGCCTTTTTTGGCACAAATGCTTTTAGCTTCTTTATCTTCGGCACCTCTGCCTCCGACTCCTGCATTTCAAGCATATTTAACTGCTTTACTTCTACCTCCAGCACATCCAACACCTCCCCCTGCTTTACCATATTCGCCAGGTTTAGAAGAAGGAGCAGCCGTATCTGAGAAAATAGCGTATCCGGAATTTTTAAAGAGTGAGTCTTACAATTTTGGCTATGAAATGCTCCCTCTACCACCAACATGTTCAAGTATTCAGGTATCGCTCCCATTCTCAGATATGCGAAGACGCGCCGAAGAAGCCGAAGAAGCAACGTTGCATGAGGAAATATGCTTTGATGATACAAATACTGCAAGTATGAGTGACGACTCAAAACCAGAAGCTATAGCAATAGCGTCACCACAAATCATAGCACCAGAACCTGCAGTTGTTGAGCTTGTCACAACTAAACCTGTAGCATCTGAACTCACAATTGCCGAAAAAGTGGCTCAGCAATCTCGTTTGTTGGACGAGTGTTTTGGATGTCAAAAGAATCAAGAACAAGCTCAAGCATTTGATTCATCTTCAGCAGAACCTTTGCCCAAAAGACGAAAACTGAGGCAATTTGCTGGAAAACCTCGCGAAGAATTTCTAATTCCACCGCTCAAAACCGATATAATTCTGCAAAAATTTTTATTAACAACCATTGTTGGTAATTCTGCGAAATTTAATGAACTAATTACCAATATGGCAACATATTATGGCTGTTTTTCTTTGCCTCTTAATAAAGATAACACATTAGAATATTTTAAAACTTTATTGCAAGCTATTATTGATGAGCAAAAATCATCCGCTGATGATGCCGCAATTCTAATTTCCCAAATAACGCCCGAAAACTTGGTTACTACAATAAGCAATACAGGTTTAATATTTGACGAAGAGGCAATACAGCAATTAATTGCTGAACATGATAATAGTCCGGACTGGAAATTACTTCTCAGCGCAGCTAAAGAAGCTTCTGCTAATAATCAAAATAAAATTACGCAATATTGTGAAGAATGCGTAAAACTAAACATTTCTCAACCTCCGACAGTTATTATGCAAAGGATGCTTGAACGGGAAATTGATAATTTGGGGAAAAGCCAACCAGCGCAAATACAAAATAAAGAACAAAAAGCAATTGCCATATTTCTTGACAATTGTATAGA
This sequence comes from Coxiellaceae bacterium, assembly GCA_003142435.1. Lineage (GTDB taxonomy): Bacteria > Pseudomonadota > Gammaproteobacteria > UBA9339 > UBA9339 > FEN-1226. Next base: position 1,305 of record PLMI01000159.1, read on the forward strand.
AGATTCCAGCGGTGAAGTGAAATATCATTGCTGTTTTGCTGTAATAAAATTTAAAGGCAACCGTTACATGCAGGCAGCTGTTGGCTTGTCTGGTGAAGAAAAACTGATCGTAGATTTTTGTTCACAATTGCCCCGTCAAAATAGAGAAGAGCATTCTTTAGTTCATTATTTGAAACAAGCAACTACCTATCAAACTCAATTTATACTCGATCGTGAGGGAGCAGAAATTATCACTTCGCTAAGGTCGGAAAATTTGCAGCCAATCCCTTTTCTCGCTTTAGTCGGCAAACAACAAAACGAATTTAAGCAACACAAAAAGAAAAGAATAACATCTAGCTTAGGAACTGAATCATTGCCTAGCAAACAAGTCGAAAACGCACTAGAAAAAACAACCATAACTCCTTCTAGAATTCCAACCGAATTAGACACTTTTCGCGATATTTTTCGCGCTTCATCTCCTGTTAGACCTAAAACAGCAGTTGTTAAACCGGATCATACGCACTATGATTTTAGCGTAATACAAGAAATACCTCGTAATCCGTCGTTTGCAGGTTTCAATCTAAAAGAACGTCTACTTGCCGCTGGTTTTACATTGCCTTTATACTCATATCAAGAAAGGACTGTTACTGAAATATCAGAAGTAGTAACCAAGCAAACTAATACTTCATACTATGGAATTTTAGTTGCTCTTGAGGGGGGGCTTGGTAAAACATCTATAAGCCTAGCTGCAACTAGTGTTATGCCGGAGCGTCATGGTCGTTCTACCTTAGTAATATGTCCCAAGGCAGTGAATAATAAATGGCAAGAAGAGGATGAGAAAACCTCAGCATATAATAAGCCAGGCACAAAATCTGTATACATTTTACATAAAAAAAATTTAGATGTTCTTGCATCTGAAAATGATGGTCTGTGTATAGTAAATTATGAAAAGCTAACCCGTTTTTTAAGTGGTCCAATCGACAACCCATTTAAAGCACGGATGAGATTTATTGCCTTAAGCAAACTTATTCTAGAACTTTCGCAAGAAAAAATTAAATATTTTGATAGCATTTGGACTAGTATTTGCACTATTATCAACAATACCCCACCAGATGATAATACTCCTGTCAGAATAAAACCTGCGTACAAAAGAAAAACATTAGAAATTTTACCAGGGCCAAATTTGTTTTTCCGCATATATAACAACCTATTATCTGACGCAGATATAAAAGATCAGTTTGCTAAATTGAATGCTAATGCAGATGATGTATTGAGATTTATAGTAGTTAAATTCATTATTACCACATTAGAAAAAAAAGGTTATTTAAGTCCCACTGGCAAAGTATTAAAAGATCTTGATGGCGCGTTTTCCGAGAGCACATTTTTATCTTTATTGCCGCAAACTACCCAATCAACTGATCTAAACCCATATTTCAAAGATGGCAAGCCAATTGTTTCGTTTGCATTACTGCAGATACTAATGCATGAAAGATCACAAGCGATTAAGTTTAAAGTGATTATCATTGACGAAGCTCATCAACATCGCAGCGAAAAAGATTGTGAGCTACTTTCGCAAATTACTACTGAAGCTGATTATCTTATTGCACTGACTGGAACGCCCTTCCAAAATGAACTTGGTGAATTATGGGAAAAATTAAATATAAATAACCCGGGGAGTTTGGGCACATTAGAAAATTTTACTGAACCTTTTAAGAACATGATAGCCGAAATAGCAAAATTAATGTGCAACAACTGTTTTCCTCAGAATTCTCAAGCCTCAACACAACCACAACTGTTACAACTTTTAGAAGGGTACGCACAGGAACTTATCCAATTACGATCTAAAATTGCCACACACATGATACGCCTTAAAAGTAACGATAGTGAAGTAAAACAAAGCAAATCGATTCCTCTTAAAGTGAAAGCAGAAATCCCGTGGAAATTCTCTCCTTTGCAACAAACATATATAGCAGAAAACATGGATCCTGAAAAAATTGCGCTTGCTTGTCGCAGATTAATGTCTAATCACCCTGCTGAAACATCACAGACTGACAAAAAGGAAACTCCTAAGGGGGCAAGATTACTGCAACAATACTCAGAATGCGCAGGTCATCCAGCTCTACTGCAATGTAAAGAGTTATATAAGAAAAATCTGTCTTTTGAAGATAAAAAAGAAGTAATCAAACGCATCATTCGCGAGAATTACCATAACAATATTGATGAATTTATTAACGCATCAGGTAAACTTAAAGCCTTTTTTAAATACATTGAGCCTCTTCTAGATCAGGAAAAAAGGCAGGTACTTTGTATAGTTGATAAGATTCCTATCGCAGCCATTATAGAAGTGGTCTGCGAATGGAAATGGTTAGAAAGTAAAGGTGCAATATGTAGTACTTATCACGGAATATTGGGTCAAAACGCGCGTGATAAAGTAGTAACAAGATTTAACAATCATCCTGAACAAAACAAACTTCTTTCTCTAACCCATGCAGGTGGCGTTGGCTTAAATTTAACTCAAATCACTGATGTTATAGTATTCGATGACGATTGGAATCCTCAAGTAACAAAGCAGGCAATAAATAGAGCCTTTCGGCTAGATAGCGCTAACAAAGAAATAAAATTACTTTATATGCATAACCGGGAGGATTATGTCGCAGAAAGAATGAAGGAAGTAGCTAAAAATAAACAAAAACAAGGTAAATTCTTTATTGATAGAGGACGTAAAAAACGTGATCCCCAAAAAGATTTATTAAAAACCATGCGTTTCTTATTAAAGCAAAGTTGTTTTTATGCAAAAGCTAATTTAACAGATGAAGAATGGCAAATGCTTCATGACTCAATAAAAGGATTAGTAAAAAAACCGGCTGCTAAGGATAAATCTAAGCATGGGCATGACGCAGCAGCAGATCCAGTATCCTCAATAACTACAGCAAAGGAACGACTCAACCAAACAGTACTGATGCCGAGTTTGACGCAGTTTGATGAGGATTTGTCTCCGCCTGACCTTGAATTATTAGTGGATAGTGGACAAGAACCTCCCAGAAAACGTTTAAAAAAATTAGAAGAAATACATTTTGATCATAGAAACACACAGACTCAAAGTGTGGCAACAGCTCGAAAGCGTCAAGCTGATACTCTTGATTTGCCTGAAAATGAGCCATTTTGCAAGCGTCTTAAGTTAGATTCAAATCCTATTGGAACTTCTGGAGAGAAGTCGCAACAACTAGGCCAAATAGCATCGCCGCCAAAACCGATGCAGTTTGTTGAGGATTTCTCGGATACGCCTTTGCCCGGTCATTCAAGTCCTTTCAAAAAGCGCGTAGAAAAATCTGAAGAAAAAAACACACAATCAGAAGATACACAAACTCAAGAGATATCTAAAATAAAAAGGCGTAACAAGTTATATTTTCAATTTCTTGGCCGCAGAAGTTTCTTATATAGCAGGAAGCCTTGGTTGCGAGAACCAGCATTTGTAAACAAGCGATGTTCACAAACTTTATTTCGACATTTACAGAGAAAAGCTGCGGTAATAAATCCTCAAAAAACTTGTTCCTCTTCACAAGAAGCGGTGCCACAAGAATCGGCGCCAGCGCCTTTGTAATAAAGCGAATTTAGGATATTTTCTCTGATTTTTATAACTATTTGATTTTACTGCACTTTTTTATTACATGTTTTTTATAAAGGCTTATAAAGGCTTTTGTTGAATAAATCACTTTTGCCCGTTTTTGATTCTAATTTATTATACCTTTTATATTAAGGTAGCCGCGGACTTTAGTCCGCGTTATATTAAAACGCAAGCTAAAGCTTGCGGCTACCAAATCAAAAAAGCAGAAAATATGAACCATTCCATAAAATAATTGTTAGTGCTTTCAGGTTATCAATATAAGCTAGCCTATTTTTTTTTAATATTACTGTAGGCTGCGTTAAGCATTGTTGTTGGTTATTAATAGTCATTTAGGCCTCAAATCAAATGAATTAAAAAAAATATTATATAGAAAGGGCCGTGATTAATATATCAGGTAGAAATACCTATAGGTTTTATTGAGCTGAGATTTAATGGTGTTTTGTGTTGAGGTATTTTTTTAGCAAAAATAGCTATGTTATGCTATACTTACAAATAAAGTTCTAAGAATATCAGATTAGAATATGTGTTTCGCTATTTCCTATTAGCTTTCAACTTTCTTTTCTCCTTCCTGATGCCCCACAAGTGCCAATAATTCATTTAGCATGATGTGTAATATCAGTTAATAACAAATGAGAACGACAATCATGACTAAAACAAAATCATTTGAGCATCTGCAAATTGCAGCAAAGCTTTTATCTACTTTAACGGAGTTAGGATACGAAAATCCAACGCCAATCCAGGAGCAAAGCATTCCTGTTTTATTACAGGGCAAGGATCTTGTTGCCCAAGCGCAAACTGGAACTGGAAAGACCGCGGCATTTGCCTTGCCAATATTGACGCATATTTCACTTAAGGAAAATTATCCACAAGCTCTAGTTTTAGCGCCAACGCGTGAGCTTGCTATTCAAGTTGCTGAAGCATTCCAAAGTTACGCTAAGCATCTTCATGATTTTCGAGTGCTGCCAATTTATGGCGGCCAAGATTATGGGCGTCAATTAAAAGCATTAAAACGCGGAGTTCATGTTGTTGTCGGTACTCCGGGACGCGTAATGGATCATCTTCGTCGAAATACTTTAAACATAAAAAAAATCAGAACTTTTGTGCTGGACGAAGCCGATGAGATGCTTAAAATGGGATTTATCGACGATGTATCATGGATTTTAAAACAGATTCCTGAATCACAATCACATCAAACAGCATTGTTTTCAGCAACTATTCCTTCGGCTATCCGCAGTATAGCTAATAAGTATTTAAAAAATCCAATTGAAATAAAAATAAACCCAAAAGAGAGAACTATTGCTGCCATCAAACAATGTTGCATGATAATTGGTGGTGAACAAAAGTTATCAGCATTAACACGTTTCCTAGAGCTCGAAGATTTTGACTCCATTCTTATTTTTACCAGAACTAAAAACACCTCAACTGAACTTGCTACAAAATTGGAGGCTCGAGGTTATGCAGTTGCTGCATTGAATGGTGATATGAACCAATCAGCACGGGAAAAAGTCATCGCAAAAATTAAAAATAAATCTATTGATATAATTGTTGCAACTGATGTTGCTGCCAGAGGTTTAGATATTGACCGATTAAGCCACGTAATTAGTTATGATATTCCGTATGATACAGAATCCTATATTCATCGAATTGGCCGAACTGGCAGAGCTGGACGCGAAGGCAAGGCTTTACTTTTAGTTACTCACCGAGAGAGGCGCATGTTAAGCGATATTGAAAGAGCTATGAAGCAACCAATTAAAGTTATTACTCCTCCATCTGCAAATCAGATAAATGAAAAGAGAGTGGAAAAACTAACTGATTCAGTAGCGGAAATTTTGACAAAAGATGCATACAGATCCTATTGTGAAATCGTGGCAAACATTACACAAAAATGTAATGTTTCGATGACAGACGTAGCCGCAGCGCTTGCATTTATGTCACAAAAAGAAAAGTTACTTGATAAAAAGTCAGATAAATCATTTGAATTTTCTGAGGGTGCTGGAGGTAGAGATTATGAAGATAGCAGAAATGATGGCAGAAGAAGGAAAAAAAAGAATTTTAGAGCGGATTCAAATAAGAATTCATTTCATAAAAGAAAAAAAGTAAACAAATCTGATCATGGTAGTAACTCATTTAATAAAAAAATGAAAAAGGATAAAAAATATTAGAAACCCCTCACGCCCCCATGGAAACGTTCTATTTTGAGCGCTTTTTCGCCAAAAAACTCTTCAAAATGCTCACATACTCAACTGTATGCTGCGCTTTTTACGAAGTGCTGTCCATGCACTTCGCCCTGCGGGCTGCCTTCGGAATTCAAAATTGTTCCAGACAATTTTGTCATCGTTTTTTGACACAAATTTGTCTGGAACAATTTTCGCCACGAGCGAAGCGAGCTTGCGAGTATCATGGATGATACGAGTAAAAAATCATCTCAAAGTAGAACGCTTTTGATACCGCCAGCATAGGGGGTGAGTTATTACAAAAAAACTTAGTATTTGGTATTTAAATCAATTATGATGTGATTTTTCCCGTCATAAGTAAAACTGCCATGTGCGATGAAAAAATTAGCTATGCGCAAAAATGTTATGTTGTGTGGCTTATCTTTAGGAAAAATGATTTTATCAATTAGATTTACATTTATAAAGCGTATGAAGTTTTGTAAATCTATATTTGTTTTTACCCCCAGCTTTCCAATCGAATGTTTTATGTAGTTTTCATAGTTATAGCTTAATGGCGACGTGTAAAGAAAAGGCGGAGATTTTATTTGCGTGTCACCAAACTCGTCGCCACTCATTAAAAACCAGCCGGCATCAGAACCAATGGCCGAGATGAGGAACTTTTCTTTTAAAAGTTGAAGCAATTCGGTGGGTGTTGGTTCTTTATGATAATGCCTTTTAAAAGTTTCAATGCAGCTAACACTTGCCGGTAAACGATCATGAGTTCCAGGAGCGCCAATTGTGCCGACATAATTTGACGGCATAAGTGTTTTTTTAAAGTTTATTTCTGCGCTTAGATTTTCTGTTTTATTTTTTCCTATGATGTCGACTATAGATGGTATTTCATTGCTGCAATTCATTAAGTGGCTAAAATCAAGAGCACCCTCCTCTTTTTTTATTTTTTTCAAAAGTTTTGCCATTGGAAAGTTTGGTTGTATTTCATTGTCACCGATATATTCACCAAAGATGATTTGATTTTGTTTCTTGATGCCTTTGGCTGATAATTTTTTTCTTATGTAATTAATTGCACGTTTCATCATGAATGGATTTGTGTAAGCAACGCAGTCAACTCGTACTCCTCTAAAACCTAAAACATCAATAAACCAATCTATCTTATTTTTCCAAAAATTGTTAAAAATTTTATCATTTTGCTTTATCCCTGACTCTTTTGCCGTAAATTCATTTTTGTAATCAAATCCAAGGGTATCATCAAAAAGTTTATGTGGTTTTTTGTGAAAGAATTCCTTCATGTTTTGATCTTTAAAGCAAGGCGAATCCACTGAGATGTGATTTAAGACTAAATCGAACATCGGCGTTACCTTGCTATCGCGCATTTTCTTAGTCAATATTTGTACTTGCTTGACGGCTTTATTTGTCTCCAGCCCAAATGTTAATGGTTGAAGTAAACGATAATGCTTTCCATCTTTTTCCCACGTGGCGGCGTATAAAGATCCTGAAAGTTTGCAATTTTTACCATTAAATTTTCGCTTTACTTGAGTTTTGATTCCAACTTCTACAAATGGATTTAGCCAAATAGCGTTAAAACCCATATTTATAATTCGTGGTAGGTCATCAATTATAGCTTTAAAGTTTGGATAACATGGCGGATAAAGATTGTATATTTTGGTTTTTATAGTTTTCATAGTATTGTGTAAATTATAGCTTATAGGAAGCACTTCTGTTTGAAGAGTTTTTATAACGAAAAAGGGCTCAAAGTAGAACGTTTGTGTAGCGAAAACAGCTTGTCAGATGGTCATTAACCATTCCAACGGCTTGCATATGGGCGTAAATGATTGTCGATCCCACGAATTTAAAGCCACGTTGCTTTAAGTCTTTGCTGAATTCATCCGATTCTTTTGAAGTTGCCGGTGCACCTATGATAGTTTGCAATTTATTTACGATTTGTTTGCCATCAACGAAACGCCAACTGTACTTATCAAAAGAACCAAATTCTTCTTGAACTTCAAGAAAAGCTTTAGCATTATTTATCGCAGCTTCTATTTTAAGCTTATTTCTTATTATTCCAGCGTCTTGCATCAGTCTATTAACGTCATTTCTAGAATAACATGCAATTTTTTCAGCGTCAAAATTGGCGAAGGCCTTTCTATACCCTTCTCTTCTTTTTAAAATGGTAAGCCAGCTTAATCCCGCTTGTGCTCCTTCAAGAATTAAAAACTCAAACAGTTTCTTATCATCATGCACAGGAACTCCCCATTCGTTGTCATGATAGTCAATGTAAAGTTGTTCTTTTTCACACCAGGGACATCTTGTAATAGTTTTCATAATTGAATTGCTCCTTCATAGTTTTAAGAAAAGAATTTGCGTAAATTTTTGCATAATACCCAAAACATATGGTGACCAGTTATGTATACAATCTTCTTTTTATCTAAGCTTCGTAAAGTGCCTTCAACAACTTCTGGCGGTCCAGAGAGCTCCCGATATTTTGTTTCAACGCGTTGATTTTAAGGAAAAAATTATATTTAAGTAGTTAATTATAGGCTTCGCGGATAAGTAATGCAAATCGAGTACTGTTTACATGTTTCACATAAAATCATACTTAAATTTTTTTCGGAAATGATAATATGTTTAATATTGCGTTAATATTTTTTTAGTATACTAATTGACACTACTATAATTATCTTGTATCAGTTTTACTTTCGATCGATAGTGAAAACTGAAGCATTCTTATTTTTTTAAACTGAGGAATTCATACTATGATTAAAAAACCACGGGTATTCTTTTGTACAATAAATAATTGGCAAGATTTTAGCCATCAAGAGCTATCTAAATTCTGTTCTGGCTTTACGCCATGCCGTGAGAGCGAACTTGGATTTTTTACTGTTCCTGAGGATCAAAGAAACAATACTGAGTTAAATTACTGTATTGAAATGTCAGGCGCAAGAGAAGCGTTTGGCGTACAGCCCTTGACATTATATTTTACTAAAGAAGAAGAGCGGTCGAATTTCTTAAAAGAATTAAATGAAAAAGGATATATTCTTGGCGATAAATCTAGTATTGAACAGTCTGTACAAGAAGGAAGTTATAAAATTGCAATTCCCCCAAATATACTTGATGTTAGAGCGATGGAATTTAATTATATGAACTCGATGATTACTAGACATCGAGCATCATTAACTACTACATCATCTCCTGCGCAAGTTATTATGCAAGATGCGCTGGCTCAAATTTTTTTAGCTACAAAAAAACAGGGGAGAAGATTTTTCTGCACCAAAGCGCAGTTTGGCGAAGTAGAGAAATGCTTGCAAGAACTTGGAAGTAAATATCTTGATGATGCTTCGCATCAGGATAGCAAAAATCACGACTCAGTATTATTTACAATCACAGGAGAAAAATGTAACCATCCATTTGTGAGTTTTCGGATTCAGCGATGTGGCGCAAAAGAATTATTTAATGAATCTTTAGTAGTAGCTTCTCGGCAAAAAGACCAAATGGAAGCGTTTTTATATGAACTGATTTGTGAGGGCTATGTAGTTCACTTTGATATAAGAACTAAATTGGAAGAGCTAAATGGAATTTACATACTTACGATTCCAGGAGCAATGCTGGGTATTACAATCATGCAAAATTTCTTTTACTTGAGGGAGAAAATTTGTCAGCATGATGCTTCGTTGATTTCGGCTGCCATTCAACGACCAGCAGCAAAAATTATACAATTTACTCTTCCTTCTTTATGTCAAAAATTATCCGAGCTAGGTGCAAAAGTAACCCCTCTCTCTCCAGAAAAAGGTTCGCGATTATTTGCGGTAAAAACTCAAGAGCAAATGCCTCAAGAATTAATAATTGAATTGAAATTCCCGGATAAAAAAACTAGTGAATTGTTTTGGCAGAAAGTTTGTCCAAAATTATCATTAAGCGATCAACAGGGCCTGCAAAATTGTACACATCATCGTGATGGAAGGTCAGAAGTGAAGTTCAAATTAGAAGCAGCTCCTAGTGAGGCAGCAGTGGAAACGATTCTCTCTGTAGCTCACCAATACAATGGCGAGGTTTTAAAAAACCCTTTTCAACCTCAGGAAGCTATAAGGCATAAGTCTTAAGCAGTCTGCCAAATTCAATTCGGTGATAATTTTATTGTAATTTTTTATCCAGGAAATTTATTATTGCCCAAAAACTTCTTCGCGAATTTTATGAATTTGATCCCGCAAGTTTGCGGCTTCTTCAAATTCCAAATTTTTCGCATGTTGATACATTTTTTTCTCAAGCTGCTCTAATTTTCTTGCTAGCTTATTTGGCGGCATTTTCAAATATTGCAAATATTCATCTTCAATCTGCAATTTCTCAATTTTATCTTTTTCAGTGCTGTAAGCCCCTTCCATTATATCGTGAACGGCTTTTTCAATACCTTTTGGAGTTATGTCATGTTTTTTGTTGTATTCTATTTGGATTTTACGCCGCCTTTCCATTTCATCAAGAGCTTTTTGCATTGAACCGGTAATGCTATCGGCATACATTATTACCTTGCCATGTAAATTGCGCGCCGCCCTCCCCGATGTTTGAATTAATGACTGCTTTGACCGTAAAAAACCCTCTTTGTCAGCGTCCAAAATTGCGACCAAAGATACTTCCGGTAAATCTAAACCTTCGCGCAGAAGATTAATTCCGACTAAAACATCAAATGCACCCAAACGCAAATCGCGCAAAATTTCTACGCGTTCAACGGTATCAATATCGGAATGTAGATAGCGAACTTTTACATTTTTTTCCGCATAATATTCTGATAAATCTTCGGCCATTTTTTTTGTTAAAGTCGTCACCAGTACCCGTTCTTTTTGTAAAACTCGTTTATTTATTTCCGACAAAAGATCATCAACTTGCGTCATAACCGGTTTTATTTCGACTTCAGGATCAATTAAACCAGTTGGCCGAACAATAAGCTCAACAGTATTTTGGCTGTGCGTCATTTCATAAGGGCCGGGAGTTGCCGAAACGTAAATTGTTTGCGGAGATAAGTTTTCGAATTCGTCAAATCGCAATGGCCTATTATCTAAAGCTGAAGGCAAACGAAATCCGTAACTCACCAATGTTTCTTTGCGCGAACGATCACCAAGATACATTGCACCAATTTGTGGAACTGTTACGTGCGATTCATCGATGACGAGCAATGAATCTTTTGGTAAATAATCCATTAAAGTTGGCGGTGGTTCACCCGGTAATCTTTTTGATAAATGACGTGAATAATTCTCAATGCCATTGCAATATCCCAGTTCAAGCAACATTTCGATATCATAAAGAGTTCGCTCGCGAAGTCGTTGTTCCTCGACTAATTTATTTTCGCGCAATAATTCAGCCAGGCGCTCTTGAAGTTCATCTTTGATAGTAGCCACAGCATCAAGCACAACTTGCCGTGGCGTTGCGTAGTGTGTTTTAGGAAAAATAGTTATACGTGGGACTTTTTGCAAGATTTCTCCCGTCAAGGGATCAAAATATGAAATGCTGTCGATTTCATCATTAAATAAAATAATGCGCACCGCCTCGCCTTCTGAGTCAGCGGGAAAAATATCCAAAACTTCGCCGTGAACGCGATAAGTGCCGCGATGCAATTCAATATCATTGCGAGTGTACTGCAATTCAGCTAAACGTTTTAAAATTTCCCGCTGGTCAACTTGTTCACCGCGGTTTAAATTTAAAATCATCGCAAGGTAATCTTTCGGATCGCCTAAGCCATAAATTGCAGAAACTGTCGCGACAATAATTACATCCTTGCGTTCTAATAAAGCTTTAGTTGCAGAAAGCCGCATTTGTTCGATGTGATCATTAATTGAAGCGTCTTTTTCGATGTAAGTGTTGGATGATGGAATATAAGCTTCGGGTTGATAGTAATCGTAATAAGAAACAAAATACTCCACTGCATTTTTTGGAAAAAACGAACGCATTTCACCGTATAATTGCGCGGCCAAAGTTTTATTGGGCGCAATTATTAAAGTTGGTTTTTGAATTTTTTCTATGACATTTGCCAGCGTAAATGTTTTACCGCAGCCGGTCACTCCAAGTAAAACTTGGCTTTCCAAACCATTACTTATTCCTGAAACTAAATTTTCAATTGCTTCTGGCTGTTCTCCTGCAGGTTTGAAATGCGAGTACAAAGTGAATTTTTTGTTGATTAAATTTTTCATTTATTAGGAGTCGTTAACTTTACAAAATGTTTTTCATAAAAAGTTCAAGTATAACAATTTTACTCGTACTCAAAAGCGTCTGCAAAAGCCTGTTCAATTATCTTTACTAAATTTTGTAGTTACTTACAAGGCTAAATAAAAAGCTTTTTTAATTATGCAAAGATTGTAAGTAGCCACTAGTTGATGAGATGATACTTAATCTTTTCTTAATATATTAAAAGCATTTTCCTCAAATTAGTTGTAAAATTAACAAATAAATAACAATTTCAATATAACTTTATGGCAATTAATGACACTACCAATCCGAATACACCGGAATCACTAGTTCTATCTAATAGTCGTCTGTTAGGTAAAATTTTGAGTAACCTATCATCTTATTCACTATTTCCAACAAGAGGCGTGGCACGTTTATGGAAAGATGCTATTGATAATGATCAATTGATGTCAGAGGTATTAAAAAGAGAACTTTCTGAAGACAGGTGGTTTGAGCTGAAAGACATATTTTATAAGGCTGACAATTTTGCAAAAACTTTTTTATCTGCAATTTCGGAAGGCGATGTAAGTAAAAATCCAATGTATGTTCCACTTGTACATCATATTCGTCGGATTTTATACAGGCATTACCTACACTTTGGGTGTCCTTATCAGAGCTGGGATAAAGAAGGAAATATGAGAAGTATTGAATCAATATATCAGGATATATTCAATTCTCTTCCACCCAGACTTCAAATAGAAATATTCAAGTCAATAAAAAGGGATTGTCCACACATTTGTGGGATACCTGCTATTCCTATTAGTTTAAACATAGGCGCTCATCCTCAAGATAGCTGCAAAACCAAAATCTTTTATGCTACAAATGCGTATTTTTTGAGATTAAGAGCAAAGGATGCTGAAAATTGGCTAAATTTATTAGCTAGTTCCAACTGCTATAAGCTCGCTTGTTTGCATATTGAAACCGCTGATAATCCTCTATTGAATAAATTTACGTTTGAACAATTATCTTGCAATCCTAATCTGTCTAAGTCGCTTACCCAACTTGCTATAGATTTTAGAAATGGCGGTTTTGTTAGTGCAGAACAAAATGCGTTAGCTAAGTTTTTGGAAAATAATTGTGAATCATTGTGTAGCTTAAATTTCGAGGAATTTTCTTTTAAACGCAAAAATGCATGTGTCTTCGAAGCGTTATCACGAAGAGGTAATAATTCACTTACTGAATTAGTTATCAGTGGTGTTGATTATAATTCTGTAGAAGATTATAACGTTATAAAATATCCATGTATAAAAGCCCTTGCCGACTACTTAGGAAATGAACATTGTTCTGTGTGCAGTTTGGCTCTTAAGAATATTGTTTTTCATGGTGATGATAAATTTAAATGTATTCGTGATGCTTGGGAAAAAGTGAGCTCGCCTACTAGTGATGACCATCAGTTTAAATGTGTTTTTGATGACCATCAATTTGAATGTATTTTTGATGCTTTGTCAAAAATGAGATCGCTCACGAGTTTAGATCTTTCCGGCATTAAATTTGATGGTTATTTGCCGAAGCCAGAGGTAATGAGCAGTTTTTTGAGAAGCGAGTGCTTCAAGAAGTTACATCGCTTGGTTCTACCTTGTGATTTACCTAAAGAGCTTTTGGAGTCTTTTTTGGAAGCTATATTGGAAAATCCAAAAGGCTCACTTTCTCATTTAATTTTTACAGAATCTGATCCTTATAGTACTCATTTTGGTTTTCTTAAGCCTCTTGCCAAATTCGCTGGAAGGGCAAAATCAGAATTACGAGGTCGTGACTTCATCATAGAATTTACGCCTGATGACCACCAAAAAAGAGCAACCCTTAATTTAAGATTCTACGATGAATGCAAGCTAATAGTTCAAGGGAGCGTAAGTGAGACGCAAAAACCACAGGGAGTTTCACCATAGCAACGATACCACCTGCGTAAGTGGTGGAGTTTCATTATGGTGTATAAAAATAGATTCAAAAAAATTGTTCTCTAAAATTTGTTTGTATTTTCGTTAATTGAATTTGGCAGTTTATTGTAAAAATCATTCTCGAAGTTTTTCTTGTGATACATTTGCAGGACTTGTGAGTATTTTAAATGCTTTCATAGCGTCTTGAGTGAGCTATTTGCTCATTCTTTAGAAGAGGCCATACACAATCTAGAACATGGGAATGTTGCAACGCCAAACTCATAAATGATTTGATATAGAAATTTCTCTGTATTGGCATTTTCGTACTAACGGAAGCTAGTAACACAATCTTCTACGCTAATCACGAATGCTAATAAGGCGTTGATGTATTTATTCAACAACGCCGCGAATAAAACATGTAATAAAAAATATCAATAAAATCAAATAGTTACGAAAAACACACGAAATTTCTTAAATAGCCATATAATTATTTTATTAGAATAAAAATTGTTTTTGAATGACCACCATCCGCGATTTATTTTATTGAAAAATCATTGACATACTTATTTTTAAGTCAACTTAGTAAGTTTTCCTTAATGTATGAAAGAATTAACTTCAAATTGATTGTAAAATATATAAATAACCTCAGTTCGACATAA
>PLMI01000066.1 GCA_003142435.1 Coxiellaceae bacterium
CTAAGGAGGTAAGTTAATCTTGTTTAAATGCTGCTGTTGTGAGAATGAAGAGATTGCTCTAGTTAGTCCGGATGAAGAAGCAATCACAAATAATAACTATGACTTAATAGGGTATCTTAATAGTAAGTTTGCGCATTATGCCGCAAAAGAAAGTGGTAGTGGCTATATAACTTTTAGTCGTAAGATATCGCCTGAAAATAAAGAAGAGCTTAGGTTGGTGGGTTGGAAATTTCATATAACTATTCCGCCTGACCAAGTCCATGAGGCAGCGGTTATTATTAGCGATATTGTAGTGCGAGAGGGAATTCGAGAGTTGAAATTTTATACACCGCAAAGTCTTGATTTTGGATATCAAAAATATCTGTGNNGGGAAAAAAATGACAAAGCAAGAATTTAAATCTAGGTTTGACCTCAAAGAGTTCACGCTTTATTTTTTTCAACATCCAGATAAAAATTGGTATGATATTATAAGAGAGACAGAAGCAAGGTTGTTTAGCAAAGGAATTATTTCAAAAGCTTTTGTGCCTCCAGCATGTAAAAGAATTCCCGGTTGCCAATATTTCTCTTGTCGTTGTGATCAACGCAACGTACCAGATGAGCTATGCTATTGGGATGGAAGTGTCAAAGGAAAAGTAGATGAAAAACTAATGATGGAAATCTACATTAGCGAAGAAGACGCATCGAGAGAGTTCGAGCAACAAGCATATAATCCTTATAATCATCCAGTGCCAGAATTTATTCAAAGATTTGAAGCTGATCTGCAACATAGTTCAAATTCAACTTTTGCTACGGCTACGGGTGAGGTACACAAACTGACTTGATAGAATAAAGTATTGAGGTTTGATACTCTGTTTAATGTAATATATACTGCGATATTCATTCAGGTTATTTACTATTATGATGAAATACCACCACAAATTATTTAGTAATGCTAGTAGACAAGGTAAAAAAAGTGCAGATATTACTAATGATACCATCGTTTTTGTTGCCGATACTAAAGAAGATTACGATCGCATGGTAGAAATTATTGATATTTTTAAAGAGCCGTGTAGAACAGCAGATTCTTTTGATGAAAAAGTCGATGTAGTACCAGATTGTAATGCAGCTAAGAAACAAGTTTCTGTGCGCGGTGAAGATAGATGGCAGGTAATGCGTGCCTTTTATCAAAAGGGTTTTTTAAAGATAAGTCCAGAAGAATACAACGAATTTATATCTAAAATTACACCAGTATTAAAGCCTTTTTGATAGTACGTAGGAGATAAAACATGATTTATAGCATGACTGCATTTGCAAGAATTATTGAGCAAAGTGATTATGGAACTATTACTTGGGAAATTCGCTCGGTAAACAATCGTAACCTGGATTGTTTCATAAAATTGCCGGAAGTTTTTCGCCAACTGGAAATGGAAATTCGCGATAGAATTCGA
Source organism: Coxiellaceae bacterium (assembly GCA_003142435.1). Classification (GTDB taxonomy): domain Bacteria; phylum Pseudomonadota; class Gammaproteobacteria; order UBA9339; family UBA9339; genus FEN-1226. The sequence goes on from PLMI01000066.1 coordinate 1,428, forward strand.
AGAAAAATAAACCGCGGACGTATTGACTGCATGTTGCATTATAAACCAGAAGGGATGAAGAATGTGAAATTGGTTTTGAATACTCCTTTAGTTAAAGAATTATCTAAAACTATTGAAGAGTTGAATAATCATATTGCGATTTCTAAAACGATAAATCCTATGCAGATTTTATCTTGGCCTGAAGTTTTAATAAAAGAAGAGGAAGAGGTCGAGGAGTTGCATAATTTAGTTTTAAAAGTTTTTGATAAATTAGTTGAAGAATTTTTAGAAGTAAGAAAAAGAGAAGGAAAGGAATTAGTGCAGTTTATTGAGGAGAAGCTGAACAGTGTTTTAGTGATCACCGCAAAAGTTAAACCATTAGTCCCTAATATTTTAGCCAATCAAAAAGCCAAACTTTTAACAAAATTAGACGAAATTAAAGCAGAATTGGATTTACCGAGGCTCGAGCATGAAATGGTTTATTTTGCACAGAAAATAGATATTCTGGAAGAAATTGAGCGCCTGGAAACTCACGTGAAAGAAAGTAAATTTGTACTAAAAAATGGCGGCAATGTCGGAAAAAAACTTGATTTTTTAATGCAAGAATTAAATCGAGAAGCAAATACTTTGGCTTCTAAATCCGTCGACTCTGAAACTAGCGCTCTTGCAATTGAGCTTAAAGTTTTAATCGAACAGATGCGCGAGCAAATCCAGAACCTAGAATAATAAGTGAAAATTTTTAAATAAAAGGTTTTCCGTATTTAAGTGGTTTCAAACCTAAGTGCTTTGCAATAGTTTGTCCAATGTCAGAAAACGTTTCTCGTTTGCCAATAGATCTTGGATTAATTCCAGGACCAAATGCCAAAATTGGAATAAATTCTCGGGTGTGATCAGTGCCTTTAAATGTTGGATCACATCCATGATCAGCAGTGATTATCGCTAAATCTCCAGGTTGTAATAGTTTTATAAATTTTGGTAATTGCTCATCAAATTTTTCTAAAGCGTGAGCGTAACCTGCAACGTCGCGCCGATGGCCAAATTTCATGTCGAAATCGACAAAATTTGCAAATACTAAGGTTTTATCTTTTGCGTTTTTGGTTTCTTCTAGTGTTTTTGCAAAAATTTCATCATTGCCGTGAGCTTCGACTTTTTTGCTAATGCCGCGCGCTGCAAAAATGTCAGAAATTTTACCAATAGCAACAACAGTGCCGCCTTCTGCAACTAAGTTGTCTAAAAGCGTTGGTTCCGGAGGTTCGACGGAAAAGTCTCTTCTGTTTTCCGTTCGTACGTACTTGCCGGAAGTTCCTGTAAATGGACGCGCGATGATTCTGCCAATGTTATATGGCTTTACTAGTTCGTAAGCAATCTTACAAATTTCATATAACCGTTCTAAGCCAAAAGCTTCTTCATGTGCGGCAATTTGAAAAACGCTATCGGCAGAAGTGTAACAAATTGGTTTTCCGGTTTTTACGTGCTCATCGCCCAATTTCGCAATTATTTCAGTTCCTGATGCGTGACAATTGCCCAATATTCCAGGGATTTTCGCTTTTAAAATAAAAGCGCTTATTAAATCTTCAGGAAAGCTTGGATAAGTGGGCGGGAAATAACCCCACTCAAATAACACCGGAACGCCTGTAATTTCCCAATGGCCGCTTGGTGTGTCTTTGCCGAAGCTAACTTCAGAGGCGGCGCCATATAAAGCGGTTGATTTATTTATTTTCTCAAGACCGGGAATGTCAATTCCAGCGCAGGAGGCTCCAGCAAGTTCTAATCCTAGTTTTGTTAAATTAGGTATTTTCAAAGGACCTTTACGTAAGTTAGCAACGTCAGCTTTTCCCTCATTGCAAATTTTGGCAATATGTAAAAAAGTGTTTGCCCCAACGTCACCAAATTTTTCTGCATCGGGGGTTTCGCCAATCCCAAAAGAATCAAGAAGTAAAATAAAAGCTCGTTTGGTCATATTTTTTCCTAGGTAATTTTTCACGAAATTATATCAGACACTCAACATGTGCTAAAGACAATTAAAAAATTTATGCCGCCCTTTCAGGGCTTGGGGCAATTAGGTGCAATTTTGTGTTATCATAAACATTAAGATATTAAAAAATTTTCGTGAGCTTTTATGAAAAAACTTATTCATCAATATGATCGACGTGATGTTACTATTTTGCAAAAAGAAGTTTTGCATGAAGGTTTTTGCCGCGTTGAACGATTTTTGCTGCAAAATAAAACTTTTCGCGGGGATTTAACTAAACCTTATACCCGCGAAGTTGTTGTTAAACACAAAGCTGCTGCAGCGCTTCCATATGACCCAGTATTGGATAAAGTTATTTTGATAGAGCAGTTTAGGGCGGGGGCGCTATTACAAAAAAAATCACCTTGGTTATTTGAAATCGTGGCAGGACTTTTAGATAAAGAAAATGAAACTTATGAAGATGTCATTTATCGTGAAATGCGCGAAGAGGCAGGCCTTGAAATTCTAAAGCTTATTCATATCTGTGATTATCTATCTACTCCTGGAGGGTCGACTGAAGAAGTTCGCTTATTTTGCGCACACATCGATTCGACTAAAGCTCCGCAATTTTGCTCGTTACCTGACGAGAATGAAGATATCAAAATTCATATTATTTCCACCGAGGAAGCCTTTGAGGCTTTACATGATGGTACCATCAATAATGCGGCGAGTATTATGGCTTTGCAGTGGTTGATGTTGAATAAATAATGCACATCTTATTATTATAATCGCATTGATTTTATTTTTTTGTATTAAACTCTTAAACTTTAATGCCGTGGCTATTATGGTTTTGCTATAGTTATCGTACTTCGAGCAGATATTTTTGCAGTTGACTCATACCAGGGGTTTTCTATCCAGGAGCCATTGCCATCTTTGAAATTTTCACATCCAATAATGTCTTCTGGTTTGATGTGATGCATAATGCTAACTTCTTGTTTCCCGGCGCAAAAGAAATGGCTGATCCAATTGCCACGTTTTGCCATAGTTTTTGCTATGTCTACTCCCTCATCCTCTCGGTAATTTATATGATAAAGATACCCGCCGATATACCCAGTATATTCGCCGTAATGTGAGACATATTGTCGAGCGATATGCCAGTCTTTGCTAGTTGCTATTCCGTTTCCTAAAGTTGCAAGGCTTACTACTTTATTGGGATCTTCTACAGGATATGTAGATTTTAGACCTGTTTTAAATACCTCCTCGGGATCGTTTGGGCAGCCTCTGTAAAGAAGGCCGTGATAGGAAACAATGCTGTTTTGGTTATGTTGTTGCCAGTCGTAGCCAGGGAACTGCTGTTCCAACTGGTCTAATAAATACATTGAGAAGGAGTGATTGCGGTATAACGTAGTTTTTGCTTGCAGATAGTCTATGATTACTTGTTGCGAATCTTTATCGCTTTTTGACTCATTTCTTAAGGTTGATTCTAATTTTCTTCGTAGTTCCTGTAGGACTATANNGGCTAGGCTCATGTTAGTTTTTTACTTAATTTATATTGTTATTGATATGAGTAGTATATTATATCAATATTAAAATAAAGTTAAACAATCTGCAGATTATGTTATAAAATATAATATTAATTTAATATAATATAATATTTTGTCTTAATTAAGGAGGTTGGTATGAGTTTTTTATTTTTTCCAGAAGTGTTGGCAGATACTAGTTGTGTTGAATTCTATCAGGGGAAACCTGGGAATAGTGGTTCTTTGGGGGATATATGGTTGTTTGAAAAAAAACGTCTGGAAAATGATCACTATTATATTCAGTGGTTATTTCCGACTGAAAGACGCAGTGATTGGAATATTGTCGCTCCTGTTTTGACTAAAGAAGACATTGAGCAATTTCGTAATTGCCAGGATTTAAAAGAGCGTTTGTTGAAATCACTACGATTAATGTTGTCTTTTTACAATTTAAAATTGGAGGGCACATCTGTTGAACCTGTGATTTCTGCAGACGTTTCTTTTCCGGATAAAAGTCGTAATTGGTTACGAAAAAATAACCATAATCATTTGCGTTTGACGAGAATTATGGATAGTTTGACTACGCTGGGTTTAGCGCAATATGCAAAGGCTTTATTTAAGTGTTTAATGGAAATTCGTAAGGCAAATTCCAAAGGAATTAGTGAGAAAACTTTTCAATGTTGGTGCTGGGCTGTCCATGAAGAACCCAGCTTATATAGGAACAACACTGTGGCAAATACACCAGAAATAATTTCATGGTTCTTACCTGAAGAAAGTTGTTGTATAAGCTAATTATATGATGAAACTATGTAATAAACCCAATCGCTTCATGCACTTTACTTAAGACTTTTTGTGCTTTGTCTCGCGCTTTTTCTGCATCTCTTTTTAAAATTGAATCAAGCCTGCTTTTATCTGCAATTAATTCTTGATGGCGTTTTTGGATGGGTTTTAAACAGGAGATTATAATATCGGCTACGTCTGTTTTAAATTTTCCATAGCCTTGGCCGCTATACTCATTTTCCAATTGAGCTATAGTTTTGCCTGTTGTTGCAGAAACGATCGTTAAAAGATTGGCAATTCCTGGCTTATTTTCAGCATCAAATTTTATTTCCTTTCCTGAATCAGTTACTGCACGTTTTAATTTATTTGCAATGTCATCGGGGCTATCCAACATATAAATAATGTCGGTTTTATCAGCATTTGACTTTGACATTTTTTTTGTTGGATCTTGAAGGCCCATTATTCTGGTTCCAACTTTTGGCGTATGAAATTCAGGGATGGTAAAAATATCACCATATAAATTGTTGAAGCGAATAGCTACGTCACGTGTAAGCTCAACGTGTTGTTTTTGATCAGCGCCAACTGGAACTACTTTGACATCGTAAAGCAAAATATCAGCCGCCATTAAAACTGGGTAGGCGAATAAGCCAGCATTTATATTTGCAGCATATTTTTGAGCTTTGTCTTTAAATTGTGTCATTCTATTGAGCTCGCCCATATAGGTGAAGCAATTTAAAATCCAGGCTAATTGTGTGTGCTGAGGAATATGCGATTGGCAGAAAATCAAGCTATTGTTAGGATCGATTCCGCAAGCGAGGTAAAGTGCAAGGCAATCGTAGCAGCGGGAGTTAAGAAGGGCTGGGTTTTGCCTTATAGTGATTGCATGAAGGTCGACAAGTGAAAACAAACATTCATGATCTTTTTGTATTTCAACCCAATTTTTAATAGCACCAAGATAAGTACCGATTGTTAAATCACCGGAAGGTTGAATGCCACTGAAAATTATAGGTTTTTTTGCGCTCATAATGTAAGTATTTGATTATACTGCNNTCCCCGAATGATTTTGTCGGGGATCTAGATTCCCGACGAAGCTTTAACGAAGGAGGATTATTTTATCTCTCCCTCAATTGCATTTTTCGAAATGTAAAACGATTGCAAGACTATAAAAATAATTGTTAACGCTAATACGCCAAACACTTTAAAATTTACCCAGGCATTTAGAGTAAAATTATATGCTACATAAATATTAATCGCGCCAACTGCGAGGAAAAAAATTAACCAAATTTTGTTAAGAAAATTCCATTTGCTTTCGGGTAGAGCCAGTTTTGGTCCAATCATTGAAGCTAAAACAGTTTTTTTCTTTAGTTTTTTGTAAACAATAAAAATGATCGCGAATGTCCAAAATACTATGGTCGGTTTCCATAATAAAAAAATAGGGTTGCGAAATAATAGGGAAGCGCCGCCTAAAATCAAGACAATAAAAAAAGCGATTAGGTGAGATGGCTCAATTTTTTGATATCTGAACCAAATAAAAGCGATCTGTGCAAAGGAACTGGCCATTAAAACTGCAATAGAAGTATAAATTCCCCAAATTTTAAAGCTTATAAAGAATAAGAATGCTGGGAAAAAGTCTAATATGAATTTCATGATTACGAATTTCGCTAATAAATAAAGTTGTTAACCCGTGCCAATATTTGAGTTTTATTATATCATAAGGCAGAGAGAATTCTTAAATAATAAACGGGGAGTAACTGTGACGCAAATTTTAACAATCCATCCCAAAGATCCGCAATTACGTTTGATTGCAAATGCGGTGACAGTATTGCTAGAAGGGGGAGTTATAATTTATCCTACTGATTCGTCTTATGCCCTTGGTTGTAAAATAGGTGCAAAAGATGCTATTTCGCGCATAAGGCAAATTCGTTCGCTCGATCAGAGCCATAATTTTACTCTCATTTGTGAGGATCTTTCTGGCATTGCAAAATATGCTCAAGTTTCCAACGAAGTATTTCGCTTTTTAAAAGCGAGTACACCTGGCCCTTATACTTTTATTTTGCAGGCAACCAAGGAAGTGCCAAAAATGCTGCAGCATCCCAAAAGGAAAACAATTGGCATTCGCATTCCCGATAACAATGTTGTCAAAGCTCTCCTCAAGGAATTAGGTGAGCCGCTTTTGAGCGTAAGCTTAATTTTGCCGGAAATTGAAACAGAAGTGTTTTCTAATTTGGATGAGATTAAAGAACAAATTGATGGCAGAGTTGACGTAATTATAGACGGCGGCAACTGTGGCAATCAGCCAACGACTGTGGTTGATTTTACGGAAGGGTATCCAACAATATTACGTGAAGGCAAGGGTAGCGTCGCACTTTTTGGGTAAATAATAATGAATTTAGAAAGTACAGAACTTAATGACGGTTTGCAGCAAGAAAAGCCTGTAGTAGTACAAGAGCCTATGGTTTTTGGCCAGCCGCTTAATGAATTACCAAAAGACCTTTATATTCCGCCAAATGCTTTACAGGTATTTTTAGATACTTTTACCGGTCCTTTGGATTTGCTGCTTTATCTTATCAAGAAACAAAACATTGATATTCTAGACATTCCAATTGCTAAAATTACAGCGCAATATATGGAATATATCGGCCTTATGTCCTCTTTGCAAATTGAACTTGCCGCCGAATATTTAGTTATGGCTTCAATGTTAGCAGAAATAAAATCTAGATTATTGCTGCCAAAACCGCCTTCATTTCTTGAGGGCGATGAAGTTGATCCTCGGGCACAATTGGTACAGCGTCTACAGGAATATGAACGTTTCAAGCAAGTCGCAGAAAAAATTGACAATTTGCCGCGAATGGAGCGGGATGTCTTTGCAGTGCAGGTTGAAACTCCGGAAGTGAAAAAAACGGCGCCTTTACCAACTATTTTACTGCAGGATCTTTTGCTGGCTTTTAAAGGAGTTTTAGATCGCGCCCTTTTAAATCGGCATCACAGGATTAAATTAGAAAATTTATCCGTGCGCGAAAGAATGTCCGACGTTTTATCAAAGTTGCAGGAAAATAATTTTATTACATTTCATGATTTATTTCATGCGAAGGAAGGGAAACTTGGCGTAGTTGTGAGTTTTATAGCTATTTTAGAACTGTTAAGGCAGGAGCTCATTCAAATCATTCAGTGTGAACAATTTGGTGTTATACATTTGAAATTGAGGTAAGAACTTCGTAGGTTTATGCGATGTTTAATTTTTTAAATAATACAAAAAATCAATTAGCTGCGAAGCAGCGTAATAGTTATAGCCCAGGGTGAGCGAGTGTTTTTTCGAGCGTAACCCTGGGAACTTTAGAGGTATTCATGAATATAGCAGAAGTAAAACAGATAATTGAAGCATTATTGTTTACAGCAAGTGAACCTTTGGCAAGCGAGAATATAGTAAAAATTTTGCGGACAAAGCAGAGCGAAGAAATCAGCACAAAAGATGTCAAACTTTTGATTGAAGATTTGATGCGTGATTATGTTTTGCATGGCATTGAGCTTAAGGAAGTAGCCAGCGGTTATCGGTTTCAAGTTAAGAAAGATTTTGCTGACTGGGTAAGTTTGCTGTGGGAAGATAAACCGCCGCGTTATTCGCGAGCCTTCCTGGAAACTTTGGCTATCATTGCCTATAAACAGCCNNTACAGGACCATGGCTGGGTGAAAATCGTTGGGTTTAAAGAAGTTCCAGGAAAGCCAGCTTTATACGCCACAACAGATAAGTTTCTCGATCACTTCAACTTGAAAACATTAAATGAACTTCCAGCTTTACCTGAACTTATGGATTTGGATAAATTGGGAGAGCAGCTGCAATTGGATTTGCAAGTTGAAGAAGAAAAGAAAAAAGAAG
>PLMI01000162.1 GCA_003142435.1 Coxiellaceae bacterium
ATTTTAACTTTGCTCCTACAAATGTTAAATTAAAATATGTAATAAAAAATATCAATAAAATCAAATACTTACAAAAAATCAATAAAAATATATTATTTTTTGGTGCACAATCTTACTACATCTGCCAATTCAAGCGCAACCCGATTAATTAAAGCCTCATCATCTCCTTCGACCATAACTCTTACAACATTTTCAGTCCCTGAATTTCTAAGAAGTACCCGCCCGCGTTTATTTAATTCCTTTTCGGCTTTCAAAAGCGCTTCTTTGATTCTTGGATCTTTGTCAATATCAATGCGATTTTCTATTGCAACGTTAATCAATAATTGCGGAAATTTTTTCATCTCTGCCTTTAAATCGTGAAGCGTTTTTCCTGAATCAGCCAGGACATTTAAAACCTGAAGCGCGCTTACGATGCCATCACCTGTGGTAGTCAATCCTAAGTGAGCTATATGCCCCGATGACTCTCCTCCTAAAAGCCAATTATTTTTCTTGAGCATATTGATTACGTGACGATCGCCAACTTCTGCTCGTTCAAAAGGAATGCCAATATCTGCAAAAGACAATTCCAAACCGTAATTGCTCATCTTGGTTCCAACAACACCGCCGCTAAGAGTTCCTTTTGCAAAACCGGATTTGGCTATGATGAAAAGCAAACTATCACCGTCAACAATTTCACCTTTGTGATCCACCATAATAACTCGGTCACCATCACCATCGAATGCAATTCCCAAATGGGCTTTTTCACGCAGTACTGTTGCGGCTAAAAGATCAGGATGAGTTGAACCACAGTTTTCGTTGATATTAAATCCGCTAGGCAGAGCGCCAACAACAGTAACATCTGCACTTAATTCCCGAAACACTGCAGGAGCGACTTGATAAGTAGCGCCATTGGCACAATCTAAAACTATTTTCAATCCATTTAAATTGTTATTCAACCCAAAAGTGCTTTTGCAAAATTCCACATAACGGCCTTGAGCATCCTTAACCCTTCTAGCTTTACCAAGCGATGATGCCTCTATCATTTTTAGTGGTTTTTGCAGCTCTATTTCGATTGCCTTTTCCATTTCATCCGGTATCTTGATTCCTTTGTCAGAAAAAATTTTGATACCATTATCGAAATATTTGTTATGCGATGCGCTGATTACAATACCTGCTGCTGCACGAAGTGTTCTTGTCAAATAAGCAATCGCGGGTGTTGGCATAGGGCCCAACAAATCAACATCGATTCCAGCTGCTGATAATCCAGCTTCTAATACTGATTCAAAAATATATCCTGAAATGCGGGTATCCTTGCCAATCAAAACCCTGCCGTCTTTACCAGCTCTTAAAACCGAACCAATTGCCCAGCCAAGCTTTAAAACAAACTCAGGATTGATGAGTGATTCGCCTACCCGCCCACGAATGCCATCAGTTCCAAAATATTGAATTTTTTCATCACTCATCATCGCTATCCTTATCACTGCTTTTAATTATTTTATGCAGCCTTCTTCTTGGTTTTTTATGTGAAGAAGATTTTTCGTTTTCTTCTTTTTCCTCTTCATGCATACGGCTTACAAAATCTTCGTCTGCCGGAGTTGCAACAATCTCTGTAACAGTTGGCATGTGGCCTGCCATGACTTCTTTANNCAACACTTTTTCCGCTAATTGATAATTGCGGTCAATGATAGCGCGAATTTCCTGATCAATAATATGAGTTGTGAATTCAGAAATTTCTTTGTGGCGAGTAATTGATCTACCCAAAAACACTTCGCCCTCTTCTTCTGTGTAAGTAAGCGGGCCAAGTTTTTCTGAGAGTCCCCATTTTGTCACCATATTTCTCGCCAATTCTGTAGCCTTTTCAATGTCATTAGATGCGCCAGTTGTAATAAGTTCTGCACCAAATTTAAGCATTTCAGCAACTCGTCCACCAAATAGACCCGCAATTTTACTTTCTAATCGTTGTTTTGTATAACTGTAGCGGTCTTCTTCTGGTAAAAACATGGTAACGCCCAAAGCGCGGCCTCTTGGAATAATGCTAACTTTATACACAGGATCATGTTTTGGCACCGAAAGACCAACGATAGCGTGGCCTGCTTCGTGATATGCAGTTAAAAGACGCTCGTCTTCACTCATCACCATCGAGCGTCTTTCTGCTCCCATAAGAATTTTATCTTTTGCTTTTTCAAAATCAGTTACATCAACAAGTTTTTTGTTAGCGCGCGCAGCAAAAAGTGCTGCTTCATTTACAAGGTTTGCTAAATCAGCACCGGAAAGACCTGGTGTGCCGCGAGCAAAAACCATGGGGTCAACTTCTTTAGCAATGTGTACTTTACGCATGTGAACTCTTAGAATTTGCTCTCGTCCTCTGATGTCTGGTAATGGCACGATAACTTGACGATCAAATCTTCCGGGGCGCAATAACGCAGGATCTAACACGTCCGGCCTGTTAGTGGCAGCTATAACGATAATGCCTTCTTTGCCAATAAAACCATCCATTTCAACAAGCAATTGATTTAGTGTTTGTTCGCGCTCATCATNNACGCCGACAAACATTTCCACAAAATCAGAACCGGAAATGCTATAAAAAGGAACTTTGGCTTCGCCCGCGACTGCTTTTGCCAATAAAGTTTTACCTGTGCCAGGCGCCCCCAAAAGTAAAACTCCACATGGAACTTTGCCGCCGAGTTTTTTGTATTTTCCGGGATCTTTTAAAAAATCAACTAATTCACTTACCTCTTCTTTTGCCTCTTCAATTCCGGCAACGTCAGCAAATGTTATCTTGATCTGATCTTTGGTTAGAAGACGTGCACGACTTCGGCCAAATGACATGGGACCGCCTTTCCCGCCGCCTTGCATTTGGCGCATAAAAAATAACCAAATACCTATAAGCAAAATCATGGGGAACCAACTGATAAAAATCTGCATCAATAAACCTTGCTGCTCAGGTGGAACTCCACTTACATCGGCTCCTTTTTCTACTAATTTATCTACTACTGCCTGATCTTCAAACGGAAGATAGGTTGTTATTTTGGAATTGTCTTTTAGAGCGGCCTTTATATCATGCCCTTCTATGTCAGCTTTAGTTACCAATCCACTTTCAGCAGACTGCATAAATTTGGAATAACTGACTTTTGTGTATTCGGGACTTCGTTGGCCAAAATTATTGAAAACGGCAATTAATATTACGGCAATTAAAAGCCATAATAGTAAATTTTTTAACATGTTGTTTTTCAATCTAATTACCTCTTAGTGATTACAAAAAATTAGAGACTATTTTACCACAAAGCCTCGTGCCAACAAATATAACTCTCGCGACCTTGCACGAGAAGCTTTTGGCTTAATGGAAATGACTTCTTTAAAGTGAGAACGAAGCAATTTTAAAAAGCTATCGAATCCCTCTCCCTGGAAAATTTTTGTCAAAAATGATCCTTTGTTTTTTAGCGCCAATATAGCAAAACTAAATGCAGACTCAACTAAATTCATAGAACGCGGGATATCTACATCAATAATGCCACTCATGTTAGGAGCCATATCTGAAATTACGACATCAACAGAATGCTCACCTATAGAATGTAACAGAGAAGTTACAACGTCATTATCAGAAAAATCCCCTTGAATGAAATCTACCCCTGGAATTGGATTTATTGGAAGAATATCTAGAGCATAAACTTTTCCCTTTGAGCCAACTAATTTAACGCAAGCTTCTGACCAGCCGCCTGGAGCTGCTCCCAAATCAACAACAATCATTCCTTGTTTTATGATTTGATAGCGCTGGTTAATTTCTTCCAGTTTGTAAAAGGAACGTGCCCGCACACCTTCTTTTTGCGCACGTTTTACGTAAGCGTCTGAAAAGTGTTCTTTTAACCAACGTTGGCTGCTTTTTGACCTTTTGGAAGTATGCTTGGAATGTTTCACGGAATAAAAAATTGAAATGATAAGGTTTGGCGCGTTTTAAGGCTAGTTATTTATAGTGTTTAATTAAACTAATTATAACTTATTTTGAACATTTTAACTACATATTGCGACAACATGAAGGGACAATAGCAAAAGACAAAAAACGATTAAACAATTAATGCTATGTCTTTTGCGCTTCTAAAAAACCAGTCTTATTTTTGGTTTTTCACAA
>PLMI01000141.1 GCA_003142435.1 Coxiellaceae bacterium
CTTGCGGCAAAACGTGAAGAATTTTTTGGTCTGCAGGAATAGCGATAGTTTTTGCGGCATCGATTACTCTGTCGATGTCAGCTTGAATTACCTCTCCTGTGCGAATTGCAACTATACCGTGAGAATTAAGGCTTTTTATGTGGCTTCCGGCAATGCCGGTATATGCAGAATGAATGTGGCATCCCGCCATCAGTTCTGCTTCTTCAACTGCCATTTGAATGGATTGCACTGTGGCATCTATGTTTACAACCATGCCTCGCTTCAAACCTCTTGAAGGATGCGAGCCAATTCCAATCACTTCTACTCTGCCATCAGCTAAAACTTCGCCTACCAATACCACAACTTTGGTGGTACCAATATCCAATCCCACTATTAAATTATCACCTTTTCTCGACATAGCGTTGTAAGATTTTTAAGTGTTCTAAATTAATCTTACAGATTACCAATTCTTACAGAAAATTTCAAAAACAATTTAAAAAAAGTGTAATTACCCAGGTACTTCATGGAAACGCCCACTAACGGTCAACTTTTTAGCGGAGTAGCAAGCCTTAATCATTCCACTTGAGGTTTTTTGTCATCCCTGAATGATTTTGTCGGGGATCCATCCCCGAAAAATTCAAGAGAATTTCTATCTTATTGTCATTCCACTTAACGGCGAAACCGCTTGTATATCGCAAATCGACCGATCGTATTTTATTATGCTTTCCGTCACTTTGAATATTTGGATATAACTCAATGAAATCCTGCAATTTTTTTTCAATATCATTGCTGCCCAAAAATATATTAACGCCATTATTTAGAGAAATATGCCAAGACAAAGTATCATCTAAATCCAAACCGGCAATTTCCCAATTAAGCTTTTGTAAAATATTTTGCAGGACAAAGTATTCATGCAAAACAGTTTTTACATAATCCTGTGGAGCTGAAAACAGCGGTAAATTTTTGGGGAATGTTTCTTTGGGCGGAGAAAATAAATCACCTGCTTCATTTACAAGCTGCGCATTTTTCCAATTGGCCAAAGCTTTTTGCTCCTCAACTGTAATTTCAATTGTTCCCGGCCACACTCTTTTAACATATACTCCTTTAACCCACGGCAGCTGTAAGATTTGTCGCTTCAAACCAACTATATCTAAGCCAAAAAAACTCGCTCTGTTGTCAGAAACAGACGGCGTGATAATCTCTTGTAAAACTTTTTGGTCAACGTGTTCGTAAGATGCGATGACTTTAATTTTTTCAATTGGAATATCGTTGTATTTGGATTTTAAAAAAATGCCAAGCTCAATTAAACCAAGAACGATAGCAATAAGTAAAACATATGTGATGAAAACTAGGATTTTTTTTAAATAAAAACCTCTTTCCTTTGGAATCGGAGGTTCTTTCGGCCGAGTCCTGCGGGCTTGCCCTTGATATTTTCTTGATTTTTTCGATGAAAACATGCAATAAAAAACTTCAGTATAATCAAATACTTACAAAAAATGATAAAATTTTTATCATTTTACCATAAAAAACTCTGCGGGTAAGTAGTTATAATTTCTAAAAGCAATGTTATCCTCAAAATTAAAATAGTATAATTAAAAATTATCTCTCAAAAATACTAACAACTCATCACAAAATAGGAGAAATCTATTATGGCCGTCCTTCCATATACAGATTCAATTACAACTTCAGAAAATAAATCTCTTCCTAAAAAAAATATCGTTCAAATCACGTTAGAGGTGGCCGTTGAAGATCTACAGTGCCCCGTTAATCTAGAAATTATGTTATCGCCGGTTGTCCTTAACTGCTCACATATAGTTGAAGAAGATACTTCATCTAAAATAACGGAATGCCCCATATGCAGAAATCCAATTACAGCCAGATGCAAAGATAATGCAACAAAAAAAATAATCCTAGCCTTTCTAAAAGATAATCCGCAAGAATGGGACAAGGTTTATCGATCGGTAATTGGCAGAAAAAATATCGCTGACATGATAGGCGACCAAAGCTATAAACTATTAACCGAACTGCAATCTGAAAATATTGACCCCAGGATATTTCATGAACACTTACTACCTCTAAATGACTGTTTTACTCCAGGACAGGAAGGCAGCACTTTACTTGAATTATTATGTAATAATCCGACCCCAAATCCAGAGCTTTTCACATTCGTTTTACAAAAACTTGGGGACAAAATAAAACAACATCCTGCTATCATTAAAAATAATAATACCGGAATGTTTACTTTAGCAGATACGTTGGTAAATAATAAACATATGGAATTTGCTATTATGCTTCTAAAAGCAGCTGTAATAGCAGCTGGCGTAGATCTTTCTGATTTTTTTTTAGAGATCGTAAACACAAGAGATATAGTAAAGGCAACTGTTTTTTTAGAATTACTTACTCCCGAGCAAAAAGAAAGTTCATCTCTTAAAGCATTATCAATAAGCGTCGAAAATAATGATCTAGAAATGCTGAAATTGCTTGCAAGAAATGGGATGAACTTAATTCAATTCATACGAACCGCAGATCCTAATGTAATAAAAAAAACTTTAGGAATGTTAGCGGAAGAATCGGAAATATTAAACAATTTGTTTACTGATCCAGTTCCGCAAAATAACAGAAAATTACTTTGTGGCGTACTACAATATTTGTCCTTACATAGTGCAAAAAAAATAATGGACCAAATGTTAAGAAGTTTCGTTGACGTAATCGAATTTTTACAAGAAACTGAAGATCCTGAAGTAATAAAAAAAACTATAGAAATACAAAACGAAAACATATCAACGCTAAGAATGTTGTTTATTTCATTAGCACTGGATCCTAACACGAAATTATTTTCGCTCTTTCTAAATTACGTGCGACCAGATGATGCAAAATCAATGATCAACGCGTCATACACCGTAAGCAGTAAACTTTCTCAACTACCATTGCATCAGGCAATAATTTCCCACCGACCAGATTTAGCTATAATATTATTACAGCATGGTGCAGATTGCGCCCCGTCTGACTTGGTGACAGGCGCTAATGCATTACAGTTAAGCATTTTATATAGACAATTTGCAATACTTAAAGATCATATTAAATTAACTCCTGAGCTAATATTACAAAAAGATAAAGCAGAAAATAATGCCCTGCATATTGCAGCATTTATAAATGATGCAGAAACATTAAAAATATTGTTAGACATTGCCCCCAAAGGAAGGAAACAAGAAAACGTTGAAAAACGCACCCCAAGAAAAGTAGCGAAACAAATTTCAGCTGCAGAATGCCTTGATGTATTTGCAGAGAAAGAACAACAAATTGCAGAAAAAAAAGCACAAGTATGTAAAAAGCGTAAAAATGAGACCCCTGACTTGCCACCAACTACTTTTAGTTCTCCGGAAGAAGCTGTTTTAAAAGGCAGCGTTTTGCAGGTAAATACACTTTTTTCTAAAAGTAAACTTTCTAAAGATGAGCAGGAAAAAGCTTTATTAGCCGCATTAGAAACTAACGATCTAATAAAAATAAGTAATGCCCTTATGTATTGCAGAGAAGTTGATTTCGGTATACTTCTCACTGCAATTTTTGAGCACAAACCTTGTCCTTCGGCAGATGCTCTTATTTGTGTCTACGAAAGGCTTTGCCTATGTAAACAACCATTACCCGATATAAAAATTCTTTTCGATTATTTAATTCATAAGACTATTGATACAAAGTTAAACCCGTTCGAGAAAAGAAAAGATTTGCATGACCATTCCATTTTAGAATGTTTAGGCAGCATTGATTACAGGAAATTTAGTTCTTTCTTAGATTCGTATTCAACTCGATACCCCATTAAGCTACTTATAATGCCACTTCAAAAACCACTGGCCGCTGATCTGCTTAATTTTTTAGCAGCAAATGGTTATAAAGATGCATTCAAGTCATTACTTGACTTTAGAAAATCATTAGTTGAAGACAATAAAGACGGATTTTTTACTTTGATTAATGTTTGTGTTGCTGTACAAGCAGCTGGAGAAAATGGACAAGCTGAGTTCTTACGCTCCCCTATATTTGGAGACCAGGTCTTCTCAACTGAAGACAGATTGTCTCTTGCAGGAATGTGGTCAGATACTAAAGAAACGCTTCCCATGCACTTTGCGGAATTAGGGAAACTTGAAGTTATAAAAGTATATGCTGAAAAATGCCCTCAATACATCCACAGGATAGATTTGTCCCATCACAGCCT
>PLMI01000102.1 GCA_003142435.1 Coxiellaceae bacterium
TCGATCCCAGTATCGCCCACCAAATTACTAGTTGACACCAAATTCAATTTAAGAACAATAAAATGACCAAACAGGACGATTAGCGGTCCATTCGCGCTCGGGATTGGAACTAAGTAAAGCTTCATTTTGACTTGGCTGAAAAGTTGTTATTCCCTTAATAGTAGTTGTAGTAGCAGGGATAGTTGGTCTTTCACTTAATCTTACAGTTGTTGCTAAGGCCAAATCTTCAGAATTTTTTGGAGGTAATTCTGTAGTAAGAGCCAAACCGGTAGGCAAGTTAGCTTTTAAAGATTCAAGTTGCGCAATAATCTCCTCAATTGTTACTTTAAAATTTGCATCTACTTTTTTATAAATTGCGATTAAAGCTTCGCGTGTGGAAGCAGATGTTTTTTTAGAAACAAGATTATATATAAGAAAACTTTCAAAAGCTCTCGCTATATCATCTTTATCATACAAACTGTATCCATAGGTAAATTGCCCGCTCGCTCCAAAATCTACAAAATTCACATCTCCAGTACTTTTGTCGTACAAAATATTATTAAGTTCACATAAATCCAAATGACATACTCCTTGGTTATGCATATAGAGCATTTTTTTGAAAACGCTTATCATCAAATTTATCAAAACTTCATCGGTTAAATCATCTTTAGAATCCTCCTCTAAATAGGTGTATAATAAAGTGGTTTTCGGAAAAAATCGCTCAAATATATAACCATATTGGAATAATTCGAAAAAATAAGTTCTTCCGAAAGCAGGGTGCATTTTTGAATTTTCCGGATTGACTGTATAATAATTATGAGCCTCTCTATCGACATCAGCTGTACTAGCCCATGAAATTATTTTTACACAACGTGGTCTTTCCAGCGCAATAACTGTAAGAATAATTTTGTCTCCATCTTGATAGTCAACCTCTTTAATTACTGTTTTTGATTCATATGTACTACCAAAAGCTCCATTGCCAATAAACTTATCGCTTTCTATAACGAAATACACATAGCCATGGTAATCGCCAGGCGTTTTATGTGCTTCATGATTGCGCTTAACTCTTACAACATCATAATCTGTTGTTACCGTCACAGTTTCTTCACCAATTAAAACATTTGGATATTTTCCAGCTGGTAATAGTGCGCCTCTTATTTTATGATCAAGCCCTTTAAAAAAATATTTATCAAATAATGCTCGGCATGCCCTTGCTTCGATAGAGGTAGGCAGCATCGATTTTAACTTTAAAAGATTTATTGTTATGGTTTGCATATTTTCTTTTGAATATAATATTTTCGATTTAATAGATAATAATTATTATAATATCATATTATTATTAAAGTAAGATTAAATAATATGAAATATCAATATCTAATTTTTGTGGCTTTCTAATGTCTTTGAGGCAACTATTTGATTTTATTATATTTTTTTATAGTATATTTTTAATGATTTGTTGTAATTTTTTTAGAAAAAGAAAAATCAAGAACAATTCTTATTTGACAATCACTTTCGTACCACCGCGCCCTATATCGACAAAGTATAAGTTCAACCATTTGGCATCTTCCACGAACAATCGAATACAGCCATGGCTTGCGTTATAACCAGGCAATTCGCTTCCATGCAATGCAAATCCCCGTCCAGCAAATT
This sequence comes from Coxiellaceae bacterium, assembly GCA_003142435.1. GTDB lineage: Bacteria > Pseudomonadota > Gammaproteobacteria > UBA9339 > UBA9339 > FEN-1226. The sequence continues at coordinate 1,630 of PLMI01000102.1, forward strand.
AACTTTAATATTATTTTAATACTATAGTGCTAAAATTAAAAAAGTTACATCAAACAAACGGCGAAAATGTTAGAACATCCAATAAAAATTGAACAACAAGAGCTTGATCTTTCTCAGACTCACCTATTACACAATTTGGCCGGTATAGTCAAAGAGTTGATATGGAGCGAATACGCAGAAGAAATTATTGCTCCCGCCATAAGCATAGCCTTATTGTCCAGCAAACATCCGGAGTTTGGAATTGATCTTATTAAAACGGACTTTAGTACAGCAAATAGCGATCCAAAGCTTAAAGCTATTCTTAGTGAACATTTACCGCCGCAACAGCAAAAATTTATTCCAGATCTTGAAAATGCAAAAAAAAGTTCTCTTCCGATATTTACAACAATAGCTGAACACCATGGCGAGGTAACAGAAGAACTGAAAAAAGAGTTAATAGAGAAACTCATAGATGATCCAAAGTTGTTTGATCAGAAGCTGCACGAAGAACTGCTGCATGGAAAAGGCGACTGCTGTGGCTTTACTAGTATTTTGTCAACTGCTAAAGCATTAGAATACGATGAAATAGAAGGCGTAGATAAAAAGCTGGTTGCTTCGCTTATTTCTGATCTCACAGAGGTTCTAACAACTATCTCGACTTGGATTCCCGGTAAAAAGCTGCGAAAAGAAACTCTTAAAAAAATTGAAAAGTTTTTATCATTGTTGATGTCCTCTCAATGGCCATCTCGTTATTATTCATCCGCCGCCCAAGGAGAATTGAGTAAAACTATAGAATTTAGCTCAGGCTCAGAGGTAAAAAAGCTTCAAGAACTTGCCTCTCTTGTATTAATTAGTTCAAAAAAAGATTTTAAAGAAGTTCTAAAAAAACTTTCTCAGCCAAACGTAATAGTTTTCATTATTGTCGGAAATCATGCACTTAGTGTTTTTAAAACTAAAAAAGGTACTTTTCTATGTTATGACTGTAATTATGGTTTATGGGAGGTACAACAAGATTTAAACTCATGGATAGAAAAAATACTAGAAAAATATGAACAAAGAGACCGTTTCTTTGTCGCTTTACGTGCTGCTAGTTTTACTTATGCAGGAGATTATTACAACCAAGCAAGCCTTGATGATGTATTAAAAAAACAAAATCCAAATGACTACATAATAGAAAAAGAAAATAGCGATGAGAATTTATTATTTAATCGTTACATAATTCAAAAAGCTATTACATCCTTGAGATATTTTCTAGCACACGCGGATCCAAAAAAGATAAAGTCACTAATAGATCAGTCCCTCTGGGATTATTCACCTGCAGTCAATAATTTTGTGCACTCTATTTTTCATGAGAATTATGAAATTGTAGAACTTTTCGTAAAAGATAAAAAGGTGAAAATAGATGTTAATGCGAAAATCAGTTATGTACACGCAACTCAAGAAATAGAAGATAAATTAGCAAAATATGGAATAAATACTGAAATTATGTATAAGCAAGGTTATTCTCCTTTAGAATGTGCCGCAATAATTTCCGGATCTCCTGAAATGATAGGCACACTAGTTAAATTAGGCGCAACAGTTTTCGATCCGAGTGTTCCTGATAATGCGATTTTGATAGACACCATATATGCGAGTCACACTTTAGCAGCATTAGAGCTTTTGAGACTTGATTCAAGATTAGCAAATACAGTTGATTGCATTGGAAGAACTCCATTAATAGCAGCTGCACAATCAGGCGATATATTAGTCATGGAAAAGCTCTTAACAATCCCAGGAGTAAATATTGATGAAGTAGATAAAATGGGAGAAACAGCGCTAATGGGAGCTGCACAATTTGGCAATATAGCAATTATGGAAAAGCTCTTAGCTCTGAGAGCGGATGTTAATAAAAAAGATAGCCAGGGTTTTAATGCATTGATGGTCGCAATCAAAAATAAAAATCAAAAAGCAATCGATCTTTTGCAAGCGCATGGAGCAAAGTTTGACCCGTTGATTCCACTTCCACTTGATTGTAAATCCCCCCTAATATTTGTCACACAATGCGGAAATAAGAGTTTCGTTAAAGAATTTTTGGATAATCCACTGATAGAAATAGATGCTCAAGATAACAAACATCATACGGCTTTATACTATGCTTTTTGTGATACAGATATAACCCGAGGTATAGAAATCGCAAAAATGCTTTTAGAGCAGAATGGCGCAGATGTTATTGGAAATCCATCTATCAAGGATGGCACCAAAAAAGAGATTTTTAAAAATGCTAAGACTTGTAAAGGTCATTTCGAATGCGCAGTGGAATTATTACTCAAGCCAAACAAAAAATCTTATCTTTTTGCTAAGCCAACATTTGATAATGAATTTTTACAGGCGCAAGAAAGTTATCCAGAATATTTCGAAGCACTGCTATATAAGTTTCTAACTCATCCGGAAATATTTTTAAAAAAATTCGGCATTTCAGATTTGCGCTTACAAGAAGACGTCTTTCAAACTATCCTCGCATGGTGCAACAATAATATGAAGACTTTTAAACATAACGCAAATTTATCGTTTCTTTTAGGGCAATTATCTTATGAAGGAAAGTATATAAAACGCGAAGAAGCTATCAGCCTTTTAGAAAAAGCTCATGCTTCTTTAGATTTACCTACATGGAAAAAAGAATTAAGTGTAAAATTGTTAAGCACTTTAAAAGCAGAAAATGACGAAGCTATCATGGCAAGCTGTCCTGTTAGATAATTGATCAAATATAAAATGATATGAGATCCAGGCTTACTTCCTATGTTACTTAACAACAACTTTCGTACCGCCGCGCCCTATATCGACAAAGTATAAGTTCAACCATTTGGCATCTTCCACGAACAATCGAATACAGCCATGGCTTGCGTTATAACCAGGCAATTCGCTTCCATGCAATGCAAATCCCTTATAAAAATACATGCAATAAGGCATTGGTGCACCGCCTTCAGGAATCGGAAAGATACTGGAGATGCAAGATGGCGTGCCGCGAGCGTAAACATAGAAAACACCGTGAGGAGTATTACATGCCGACTCTTCGTCGGGACAATAACCTCTACCTCCAGAAACTGGTCCCCAATGCACTAAACGACCATTTTCCAAATAAGCGCCAAACGCTTGTTTTTCTAAATCCACTACAACTTCTCTTTTACCGTTGGTATCAATCCAGTTTGGCATGGGTGAAAAATCCATGTAGTCATAACTATCCATGTTTTTCGGTACCGCTATTACCATACCCGCGTAAATAGGCATGTTAATTCTATTTAACCGCATGACAATATCGCGTTTATTCGGGTCCCGAAATAAATTTTCCCAGGAATCGCCATTTTTAACTCTAATGCATTTATAACCGCTCATATTACAAAACAGCCATCCATAGCTATAAATACCGCTTGCGATTACACCAGTGGTAATAGATATGCCAATGAAAATAAGCAAGATAATAAATTTGCGTATCATGAAAAAACTCCTGTAAAATCATAATGTAAACAACTACTCATATATCATAAACCACTATGGCTTCCCATGCATTTTTCACTTTCGTTACAAATAGGTCATGATAGGTCACAGCTTTTATTTCATCCTTAGCCAAAGCCTCCCCCGAGCCTATCTGCGCTAGTACCTTATGAGAAGTAATCTTTTTTATTTCAAACTCTAAATAAGCTCTGTTGCTTATATCAGAACATGTCAATATCTCAAAAAGCCAATTAATCAATAAATTTTCCAGGTTTTCACCCTCGATCTCAACTGTTTCATGATGAGTGATTTTTACGTTTTTTAGCTCATCTGCACCATATAAAAAAACCATCATACCTAATGCAGAATTCACAAACAACTCAGCAAGATTCTTGCCATAAGATTTAATTTTTATATCTGCAGGATGGTCTAAAAATTCGTATTTTTTCATTAAATAATCCCTGGTCGGGCGTTGAATAAATTGTTTTTGCGTGTTTTGTATAACAAAATCAATTTGTAAATTTCTAACCGGTAGCCGCAGGCTTTAGCCT
>PLMI01000123.1 GCA_003142435.1 Coxiellaceae bacterium
AAAACGCAATCAACTAAATCCAGGTTAAAACAGAAATTTATTAAATTAGCTAACGTCGCTCCTGCTTCAGCCTTAATTTCTCCTGATGGCAATAGCTCTAATTGATTTAAACAACCGCGTAAACAAATTACAACTCCAGCAATTCCTCCATCGCGAATTAAAACGTTAGAACCAGCTCCTAAAAAAATAACTTCCTGGTCACCAATTACCTCAGGAAAGTATTTTAAAAAATTGGCTAAATCTTCGAGATCAAGTGGTCGATAAAAATAACGGGCAGGACCGCCTATATACCACGTTGTATAGGTTGATAAACTGACATTTTCTTTCAATTCTCCGCGAAATTTCATTATTAAAACCGTTGTATATAAAGGGTTTACGGGCGAGCGCTGCTCGCCCCGGCGTTGTTGAATAAATACATNNATCCCCGAAAGATTCAGTCGGGGACAAAAAGTCCAGATTCCCGCTTTCGCGGGAATGACAATACCTACCAATTACTATTTATTCAACAATGCTGCTCGCCCTACGTAAAACCAATATGTTAACAATTTACTCAATAAACCTTATTATTTATAAATTGTTTTTAATTTCTGCGATACTGATCCAATGTTGCCAGCGCCCTGAAGAAGTAAAATATCACCGTCACGCAATACTTCAAGCACCGCGTTTGGCAAGTCATCAACAGTTTTAACAAACTTTGGTATTAGCTTTCCCCTTTCTTGAATGCGCTGACATAAAGACTGGCCGCTAATTCCAGGCAAAGGAACTTCGCCTGCAGAGTAAACATCCAACAATACTAATTCATCAGCCAAAGATAATGAAGCAGCAAATTCCTCAAATAAAGAACGCAATCTGCTATAGCGGTGCGGCTGAAAAGCTAATACAACTCTTTTACCAGGCCATGCTGCACGAATAGCGTCAATTGTCACTTCAATTTCACGCGGATGATGACCATAATCGTCGATTACCAGCACTTTGCCGCATGGCATGCTTAATTCATCATGCACCTGCATTCTACGTCCAACTCCCTTAAATTTATCTAACGCCAGGCAAATCGCATCATCCGAAATGCCGCACTCTGTTGCGACAGCAATCGCTGACAATGCATTCAGTACATTATGTCTCCCCGGTAAATTCATTTCTACATCAAGCATTCCATCTTTTCCTTTACGGCAAACTTTGAAACAAGATTTAAAGCCCCTCTGTTGATATTGCACCGCTCGAACATCAGCTTCATCGTTAAAACCATAAGTAATTATTGGACGCGCTATTTTAGGAATAATTTCCCTTACGATCGGATCTTCAATGCACAAAACAGCAAGCCCGTAAAAAGGCAAGTGATGAATAAAATCGACGAAGGTCTTTTTTAACTTATCAAAATCGTCGTCATAAGTTCCCATGTGATCTGCATCGATATTGGTAACAACGGCTATCGTTGGATACAAATATAAAAAAGATGCGTCACTTTCATCAGCTTCGGCAATAAAATAATTGCTTACTCCCAATTTAGCGTTACAGCCTGCGCTATTCAACAAGCCGCCAATTACAAAAGTCGGATCCAAACCGCCTTCTCCAAGAATTGTCGCAACTAAACTCGTTGTTGTAGTTTTGCCGTGCGTTCCTGATATTGCAATTCCATGCTTAAAGCGCATTAGTTCAGCAAGCATCTCAGCGCGTGGAATTACTGGAATGCGCATACTCTTTGCTGCAACTAATTCTGAATTATCGGAAGAAATAGCAGTTGACACAACTACTGCGTCTGCTCCAGCAACATTTTTTGCATCATGCCCGCAAAAAGTTTCAATACCTAAACTTGACAGCCTCTGCAAAACAGCGCTATTGCTTTTATCAGAACCAGTAACTTTGTACCCCTGATTTAACAAAACTTCGGCAATACCATTCATCCCTGCTCCACCAATGCCGATAAAGTGGATGGATTTGATTCTGTACATGTTATTTGTATAGCTCATAATGTGTTTATTCATTCCGTTACTTCGTGGTGAATACGAAGTAAAATAGCAATAATTATACAATTAAAAATAATACTGCTGCCGCCATAGCTCATAAGCGGCAGAGTTAATCCTTTAGTCGGTAAAATACCTAAATTTACACCAATGTTAATTATAACTTGTAACCCAATTAGCAACCCCAATCCATAAGCCAGATAGCTGCTAAAACCATCTCGTATTTGCCATGCAAGATAACCTATATGCAAAGCACGGCCAACTATACAGGAAAATAAAAGCAAAACAAATGCCTGCCCCACGATGCCAAGCTCCTCTGCCACTACAGCAAATAAAAAATCCGTATGCACTTCAGGCAAATAAAATAATTTTTGGACTCCATTGCCAAGGCCTGTTCCAAATATGCCGCCACGGCCAAAAGCGATCAAGGACTGGCTTAGTTGATAACCGCTATCATACTGCATTGCCCATGGATTCAAAAAAGAAGTCATGCGCATAACGCGGTATGGTGATGCGATTGCTACGATCCAAAGCAATAAAACTACGCAGCTTAATAAAACTAAAAATTGCCACAAACGGGCTTTAGCTAAAAAAATCATACCCAACATTGTAAGTATGATAACAACTGTTGCACCAAAATCAGGCTCTAAAAGCAAAAGCAATGAAAGTAAGCCTAAAATAATTAGCGGTTTCAAAAACCCTTCAAAGCTTGTTTGTACTTCTTTTTCACGGCGCACTAAATATCCAGCGAGATAAATAACGATGCCAAATTTTGCGAGCTCTGAAACTTGTAATGTCAAAGGCCCTAACCCAATCCAACGAATACTACCATTGATGTGTTTGCCAATTCCGGGAATTAACACTAAAACCAGCAATAAAATAACCGCAAGCAATAAATAGCCGCTGACTTTTTCCCAAAAAATAATTGGCATGCGTAAAATAGTAATGCCAGCTACAATTCCAACACCAATAAAAATTACCTGACGATAAAAAAAGTGAAATGGAGCATGATATTGGTGTTCAGCGATTCCCATAGATGCCGTCGCCAATATCAAAAGACCAAAAGCTAAAGCAATAAAAGAACCAAACAATAACCAAAAATCATAACGAAATATATTTTTATGCTGCTCGTTTTCCATCGAATAATAAAGCGAAGGCGCTTTACACTAATCATAAAACATTGTTGAAAAAAACTTGTCAAAGCTATATTCAATTTCCGAACTTAAAGTTGAATAAAAATTATCTTCAAAATCAAGGAATTACAAGAAAATAAACAAATATTATATTAGCAAATATATAAAATGGCAGCAACTTTTAAAAATTATATTTTATATCTTTTCCTTGTGATTTATTTATACGGTGGTTTTATAATCTACAAGTTTATAATTCACTTCATAAAATGGTAACTTTTTGCCTCAATAGCCTTTAATTTTTCCGATTACATAAAAACCCATCTGGACGGCGTCCATCAGACTTAACTTATTATTTTTTTTAAAGCAAGTGAATCAAAGCGGTTTATTTACGTTGAACTTATGATTTTCTTCATTAAAAAACCTTACATTTTAATGTGTTGCAGCTAAGATATGCTATATTATATGTATAGGTTATATAGTAAAAACAAGAAAAAAAGTTAAAATTGTAAAAAATCAAGCCCAATGAGGTGATTATATGCAAATTCTAGACGCTTCTACTCAATCAATGCCAACTCCTACTTTAAGTAAATATTATTACGATAAGGTAAAAGTCGAGTCCGTAATGGAAAAACCTGACAAGCTAAAACCAGAACCGCATACGATAATACTAGCCAGGTACACTCCTAAAATTCCTGCAGAATGGGAAGCTTTCGGGTTTGTTTCTACTAATGACCCAATGCCGGCAGATGGCAGCTTGCCCGCTAACTTAAGACAAATGGAACTTCCAGTACCAACTCTAATAAGGCATATTAATCCTAAAACTCAAACCATGACTCTTTATATGTTTGGAGTAAATGGCAAAACGGGCAAAACAGGGTGTACTGAACTTATACGGGATGCACAAAAATACGATATTATTCAAACCCTGCCATTTAAAAAGGATGTTGTAACGAAATACAACTGGGAGCGTGATATAGAAAAAAATGCGGAGATAAGCGAAAAAACCAAAAGTTCATTTATTGCAATAATAAATACAGCTATTGAAAAACAGGCGAACAGTGATTTGTATTTAGTTTGCACTGACAAAAATGGTAATCGATTAAATCTTAAAGATGCCCAACAATTTTCCGGCTTTCCATTGTTATATGATGAACACAGCAAATCATTTTTTGAATTGATTTCCGGACAAACTCCACTTGAAATTACTAAAAAATCAAATGAAGAACTGTTAAATGAAATCAATATCCGCCTGCAACAGGCCATAGAGAATCAGCAAATAGTGTATCCACAAAATGCCCACCGTTCTGATTACACTTCTTTACCTGATTTAGCAGTAAAAGCGCAAAAACTGCAACTCGCGCTTAAATTTAGCCCGAAATTAACAAAACGCGATGAACAAGCAGACGCTCAGAATTTCACCGATCTTGCTGTTAGTAAAACAAATGATCTTGCTGCTCTTGAACCATGTAAGAAGGGAATATTCTTTGAGCCAGTGCTTTATGATAGAGAGGAATACATGAAAGGTTATTCCTTATTTGACGACCATATAAGAGAAGCTGAAGCGTCGATTCGCGCTTACCAAAATCCACTAATTTTCAAAGAAGGTGAAAATAAAGAAAAAATATCTAAACTTCAGCAGGAAATTGCAACAGCGAAGCGCGGAGTGCCGTTTTTCTCTATACACCCCTTACTAGATCAACTAGGTCGGCTGGGCTTGTACTTTCAGTCTAAGGATTTTCAAACTAAAGTCACTGCATTAATAGAATCTCNNGAATCTCATTTAGAAAAACAGCAACCTGAGGAAACGCCGAAATATCTTAGAATGAGCTGGTGGTTTAACCCAACCTCGCAACTTGTAGAGCATATGCCTGGCTTCGTCGCATATACTCCTGAAGAACTAATTGCAACAGCAACAGAGATTAGCAAAATTAGAGAAAAAGCAAAAGAAGAATATCTAAGAAATTTCTTTGGTAGCATGGAACAATATAAAGTTTTTACTGATAAGCTGGATGTAATAGATAAGCAACTTGCTGTTGCTATGGCATATTTAACTGAAAAAGGAGAAACAAGGCTTCCGCCTCTCGCACACATGCTTGTATCTACAGAAGTAGGCGAAGTATTTAGCGATGAATTATGGCAAGAAATTCGCCAACAACACAAAGATGATCCATTAATTTTCTCTATTATCAGCCTAAGAGATTGGGCTAGCAATATAGTTTATCGTGCAGATCGTAACGAGCAACTATATCCCGCTGCAAAAAAAGAGACCGAAGAACTTAAAACTGAATGTGAAACTCTCAGGCGAGATCTCTCTGCTTTTATAAAGGCAGAGAAAGGGGCGGAAGTATCAGACGAGGAAATAAATAAACGTATTCAATCAGATCAATCCTTACTTAAAGATGAAGCAAAACAGCAAGAATCACAATCTAAATGCTATTATAAAATTAATGAAGCTAATGAGGCAAATAAAGAATTCAAGGAAGAAATAGAAAAAAATAAAAAACAAATTGCTATTGCTGCGGGAAATCTTGAGCTACTGCAAAAATCACCACATACCCTCCCAAAAGAAACACGGCAAAAAATTGCAAGCATGTATTATGCCCGCGAGCTTGATAAACTACGAGTATCACATCAAGAACTTACCTCACAATTAGAATCATCCCTCGAAGCAGGGTTACTAGAAAAGGATAATATTGCTAAAATAGAAAAAACCCTGGAGTCTCTTAGAAAAAATAAAAAACTGCCTCCAAGAATATTACAACAATATAAAGAGCAAATNNGAATCAATAGAACAAGTAAAAGCTCTAAATCCAAGCCCTACAAAAAAACCTACAAAACAGGAAGAGCAACTGCAAGAAAAAAAACAATTACTTGACGAGATTGAGGCTGGACGAACCCCGCAAACATTGCTTGAAAAATACGAGATCGATCGTGAAAATATGATGGAAAAGGCTTTGCAAGAAAAAGGTACGTTCGACGCAAGCTATAAAGAGATCGAACAAAAGATTAAAGAAACGAAAAGTAAATTAGAAGCATTAAATATTGCATTACAGAAAACCAACACTGACGAGCCAATTCCAGATTCAGTAATTGCTGAAGCAAAAACTTATTACCAGCAATTATCAGAGAGTTTCCAAAAAGAAAATGATGAATTCACATCGAAGATAAAAAAGAATGGTAATCTTATTTCTCTATTACTAGCCAACATAGAACACATCAAAAAAATTCCTTTATTGTCTGCCAAAGAGAAAGAACTTAAAGATAAGCAGCTTCAGTTTGAACGCATGAAAAGACATTTTGCCAATCCTGCTTTCAGCAAAGATAAAGTATTAAAACAAATGCAAGATTTTGTTTCTCAACATCAAGAACAGTTAAGTAAATTAAAAACCGGCGAGTATCAAAAGGAATATGCTTCACGACCTACATCTGTTACTGAAGAAAAAGATGCACAACGAAAGCGCGAGGATGCCCAAAAACAAGCGTTGGAATTGTTCTCTGAACAACCAGACGTAACCAGGTCAAGAAATGAATTTTTGAAGTCCTCTGCATATACGACACTTTTAAACAAGGAACAGGTTTCAGATAATGAGGTACAAAAATATACTATAGATTTTGTTTTAGAAATAATGAAAACACATTTTAATAAAGAGCAAACTAAATTGCCTGCTACGGTTAGTTTACGTCATGGACTTAAAATAAACCTTCTACCCTCGCAAACAAGATTAGATATATATAAAAAATATTGTGATCTCTCAACTGCTGGGTCAACAATTCTCGCCATAAATTTTAAAAATCAAGAACAATTAACTTTTTCAGCCTTGAATGATGTATTGTGTAAATTAATTAGTGAGATAGACATGTCGAAACCTGCCGGTAGCGACAGTGAGCTTGCTGGTGTTTTATTGCAGGCTCAGGTTGCCGCTTTAACTCGGCATACCAAATTTTTAGACGGTATAATTAAAGAGTTGACTGATAACAGTAAAAAAATGCAATCCTTGTTTGCGGATATTTTAGCAAAAGCACAAGAAGCAAATAAAATAGTTATTGGATCTGGTGTTGCATTACAAAGTGTTATCCCCGGCTTGCAAGCAAATATAATAACAATTAATGGCTTAAAAACAAAGCTAAGTGAAATTGAGAATGAAACAAAGATGTATGCTATAGCAACGCCAGCAGAAGACATACCATTATTCGCAGAAATTAAAGGAGCGGAAAACGCCATAAATACAAAAACTACGGCCATAAATACGACTCTTCAAACCATGAAAAAGGAAATCAAAGAGCAAACCGAGAAATATCAGAAGGCACTTGATGGCACGAAAGAGTATCTTGAGAAAAGGTTAGAGGAGTTATCAATAGAGATAAATAACTGGACGCAAGAAGATAAATTAGCACTAAAACTAATAAGTGTTGAGCTAATGCAAAAGTCTGATAGTTTAATTAAAGAACAACAAGACATTGTTGCTTCGTTAAATGAAAAAAATACACAATTAACTGAACTGTTAAATAAGGAACCGAGGGATCAAAAAAAACTTGAAGAAATAAAACAATCAATCGAGCAAGATACAAAAAATCTCGCTCAAAGTAATGAACAAATTCTTGCGATGCAAAAAGAAATTCAGGCGCAGGAGAAAGCCAGCTATGAATCCAATAAGTTAAAGCTTGATGATAAAAAAACTAAACTTGAAACGGAACGCCAGAAAGTTCAAACTTTATTGCAGGAAATAGCTCCGCTTTTAAGTGAAGAAGAACGCGAAAGGCATAACGGACAAATGGATTTGTATTTAGAAACAATACAGGAAAATGCAGCTCAAATTGAAACATTGCATAAAGACGCTACATCAAAACTAGAGGGGCAAATAATTCAGCAAAATGAGATTATTAAAAAAGCTAATGATGCAGTTGCAGATACGAAAAGGAAATTAACTGCTATTGCTGAAAATGAGCAAAAGGTGAAAGCAGTAATTACCGAGGTTCAAAAAGATCTTAAAAAAGCTTCTGATGATCTTGCTACTATCAAAGTCGATGCCAGCATTGGAAGCGATCTTGCAAAAGAGATGATTGGAAAAACGAATGTACCCGCAGAGATTGATATATATAGACCTGCTATTGATGATGTTCTTAAATATTTAAGGGATCAAAAAACAAAGGATAGCACATCAGCAGAAAAGAAAGCAGTTGCAATTGAGGCGTTATTGCATGACCCACATACCACTTTTCAACAAATTAGAGTTGCAGCTGCAAGATTTCGAACTGGCGGTGCGGTAACTGTTTTTTTTAGAGATTTATTTGGCATTAAAACGACATCATCCAAGCTCCTTGAGAAAGGGATCGAAGAAATCAACAAAAAGAGACCAAAAGTTACTCACGATGCGAATTGGGAACAAAAGAGAGGAGCCACTGTTAAAGCTATTGTTGATTTGCAAGCAGAATTTAAAGCAAAGCAAACTGCTCATACATCAAGTTTAGCCTTTTTACAGGGAATGCTTCAATCAGCAGGCAAAAAAGAAT
>PLMI01000079.1 GCA_003142435.1 Coxiellaceae bacterium
TTCCCTTTATTCCCAATCCCTTACTATTTCGCCGGAAAGTACAAGAGCAGATTGAAAAAATGAATAATGAGGATGTTGTAAGCAGAACCCAGTCTTAAATTAAATAACAACATTTTTTTATTTTTATAGAGGAAAATTAAAAATGAAATTTAACTATTTTGTAAAAGTTTTGGTACTATCTTTAGGTGCCTTATCTTTAGCAGCTTGTAGTTCTTCAGGAAAAACCGCGCCTGTCTCTGATGATTTAGGTCAAGGCGGAGCTACGGCAACCGGCATCGGAGCCGGAAGTGGTTTTGGTAAAGATGGTATTAATGAAGAAGGCGATGCCAACAGATTAAAAGCGCCATATAATCAAAGATATCATTTTGATTTTAATAAATTCGATGTAAAACCAGATGACATGCAATCTGTGGAAGTGCAGGCCAGTTATTTGGCCGCTCATCCTTCTGCTAAAGTTAGGCTGGAAGGAAACGCTGATGACCGCGGCAGCCGGGAATATAACATCGCTTTAGGTTGGAAACGCGCCNNAACAGCAGGGAGTGGCTCAATCGCAAATTGCCATGGTTAGTTACGGCAAAGAAAAACCGGTTGCTTTTGGCCACAATGAGGAATCTTATAAGCAAAACAGAAGGGTCGATTTGATTTACGAGGAAAAATAGTAAATGAAAAAAACCATATTTGTTATTTTATTTATAATAGGCATTTGCCCTTTAACAGTTTTTGCAGAAGCGCCGGTAGTTGATTATTCAGCGCCTGAAATTAAAGGTGATGTGAAGGCAGATTCGCTTTTGGTGCAATCCGAAGCAGAAGAAGCTTCGGTACCAGTGACGACACAGATTTTATCGCCAGAAGTCATAAAAACTCAGCCGAAAACAGTAACCGTTAATGACACCTCTTCTTTGCCCCTCGATAAACGTGTTGCGCGTTTAGAACAGCAAATGAATAATCTAAATCAGGCAAATTATCAGGGACGCATTGAAAGTTTACAACAGCAATTGCAGCAGTTAAGCGGCGATCTCGAAGTTGAACAGCATAATTTAAAACAACTTCAAGATGATATGCATTCTCTATATTCTGATTTAGATCAAAGGATGGGGAAAAGTAAAACATCTGATGCAGGAACACAAAAAGTCACATTTTTTTCTAAACCTGATAAAGCGGCAAACAATGCAGAGAATAAATCGCTTGCGCAAATTGGAGTAGTTAATGGAAATGCAAAAGTACAAACATCAGCCTCCCGAGAAAGCAATAATATTGCATTGCAGAATTCATCTTTAAAGGAGCAGGAGCTTTATCAGTCGGCATTTGATCTTTTGCAGGCTAAAAAATATGATGAAAGTGCTAAAAGATTAAAAGCATATTTGAATGCGTATCCGGATGGTATATATGCTGTCAATTCTCATTACTGGTTAGGGCAAATATATTTTCTCGAGCAACATTACTCAACGTCTGCGTCCGAGTTCAGTACTATAATCACTAAATATCCAGAGTCGTCTAAAGTTCCCGATGCTATGCTGCAATTGGCCTTTATTCATGACAAACAGGGAAAGCATGACCAGGCGATGAAAGAATTTGCGCAAGTAAAAAAGAAATTTCCCAAATCTGTTGCGGCAAGATTAGCTGATCAGCAATTAAAAACAAGCGTTGCTCAATGAAGCTCCATGGGGTTACTGCCGTGGGATCATTTTATTAATATTTCTTTGGAGAATTCATGAAAAAAATTACAAAAATTCTATTTCTTTTGTTCGCACCGATAATTGTAAGCTCTCTGGCTTTTGCAGAACAAGATTCTTCATCTTCTGGTTCTCCAAATAAAAAAGAGATTGAAACTATAGTGCATGACTACATAGTAAAAAATCCGCAAGTGCTCATCGAGGCAGTCCAAAATTTACAAAAAGAACAGACGAGCAAGGAGGTGGTAAAGATAAAACAAAATGCCGCAAAGTTCAGGGAAGATCTTTTCAGTGCAGATATGCCGGGGCGATCTTCGGTTGGCAATCCTAACGGCAAAATAATTATGACAGTATTTTATAGCTACCAATGTCCAAATTGCCGCATGATGGAGAGTATTATTGACGATATAATTCACACCAACCCCCAAATGCAAGTAATTTATGTGCCTTGGCCTTTTGAGAATGCTGAAGATGTTTACGCAGCAAAAGTTGCGTTAGCTGCTCAAAAGCAGGGTAAATTTTTTGATGTGCATAAGGCGTTAATGAACGCTCCTGACATGTTAACTAAGGACCAAATAGACGCGATAACAAAATCTGTGCCAGGTTTAGATACTTCTAAAGTGCAGAAAGATGCTGATGATAAAACCATAGAAAATGGGCTTAAGGATAATTTTAAATTAGCAGAAGAAATGGGTTTTACTGGTACCCCGGTATTCGTTTTGACTGACCGCACCATGAAAAAATTTGCTGTAATTCCTGGTCGAACGTCAGCAGCAGAGGTAAAGAAAGCGATTAATGAGGTAAAATAAAGTGAAAACAGGTGAAAGACCAAAGACTTTTCAAGAGTTAATTCAAGCGTTGAAAAATTATTGGGAGAATCAGGGCTGCGTGATTTTACAACCGCTCGATTTGGAGATGGGCGCAGCAACCTTTCATCCTGCTTCTTTTTTTCGTACCATTGGTCCTGAGCCATGGTACGCAGCATTTGTTCAAGCATGCCGCAGACCGACGGATGGGCGTTATGGTGACAACCCAAATCGCGCCCAGCATTATTTCCAATTTCAAGTAGTTTTAAAACCCTCACCAGAAAATATTCAGGATATTTATTTGGATTCTTTAAGGATGCTTGGCATTGATCCTTTAATCGAAGACATTCGTTTTGTAGAAGATAACTGGGAATCGCCGACTCTTGGAGCCTGGGGGCTTGGCTGGGAGGTTTGGCAAAATGGCATGGAAATTACACAATTTACTTATTTTCAACAGGTCGGCGGGCTTCCCTGTAATCCGATTACCGGAGAAATTACCTATGGGCTGGAACGCCTGGCTATGCATTTACAAGGGGTTTCCAGCATATATGATTTGATCTGGGCGAAAAGCGCGCATGGCAGTGTAAGTTATGGAGACCTTTTTTTGCAAGATGAAGTAGAAATGTCCCGATATAATTTTGGCCACGCAAATGTCGATTTTCTTTTTAAAACATTTGAAAATTGTGAGCGTGAGTGCAAGCATTTATTAGCTAGTGCATTGCCGCTTCCCGCATACGAGCAAGTTTTAAAAGCATCGCATACTTTTAATTTGCTGGACGCGCGCAGAGCTATATCAGTTGCTACGCGCCAGGAGTATATTTTGCGCATTCGCGACCTCGCGCATGCCGTTGCAGCAAATTACTATGAGGTGCGTAAGGCATTAAACTTTCCTTTGGCGGTACAAAAATGATTAACTACTTAGCTACTATAAGGAAACGCCCACTAACGGCCAACTTTTGATGAAAAATATCCTCAAAATGCTCACATATGTAACTATATGCTACGCTTTCTCGTCAATTTTTCATCAAAATTTGGCCGTTATTGGACGTTTGTGCTTTTGCGGACTTGTTACGTAAGGGGGTACAAAAATGATTAAACAAGCGGATTTTCTTTTAGAAATAGGCACAGAAGAGTTGCCGCCACTGTCTTTAAAAACTTTGGCGGAAGATTTACAGGAGCTTTTGAAAAAAAAATTGCATAAAGCTGCTTTGTCTTTTGGTGCAACCCAATATTTTGCAACTCCGCGAAGGCTTGCAGTTTTAGTGAGAAATTTACAGGGAAAGCAGGATGATGTAGCAGAAGAAATCAAGGGGCCTTTAGCGAAAATTGCCTTCGATGAAGATGGCGCTCCGAATGAAGTCTGCGTTGGTTTTGCTAAAAGCGTAGGGACGGAGGTTGAATCTTTGCAACAAAAAGCTTTTGGCAAAGAAACACGTTTGGTTTTTCAAGCGATGAAAAAGGGCGCATTAACTTCTTTCTTGCTTCCTCAGGTTGTTGACGAAGCCCTTAAGGAATTGCCAATTCCCAAACCTATGCGTTGGGGGAAGGGATTGATTTCATTTGTACGGCCAGTCCACTCAGTTCTCATGTTGTATGGCAATGAAACCATATCAGCAGATATTTTAGGCAAACAGTCAAGCAATAAAACTTATGGGCACAGGTTTCATCATCCCGAAGGCATTGAAATAAATTCAGTCGATGATTATGTAAAATTTTTAGAGGAGCAAGGATTCGTTGTGCCTGATTTTGCCAAGCGCTGTGAAATGATAAAGCAAAAAGTTATGGATAGCAGCGCCGACATGGGACATGCAGAAATTTCGCAGAATTTTTTAGAAGAAGTTGCCGGCATAGTTGAATGGCCAGTTGCTCTGATTGGCAAATTTGATGACAGGTTTTTACAGCTCCCGGCAGAAGTTTTAACCCTGGCGCTGCAAAAACAGCAAAAATGTTTTCCGCTATTTGACGCCGATTCTAAAGACAAGAAAATTTTGCCAATTTTTATCATCATAAGTAATATCGAAAGTAAAAATCCTGATGAAGTTATTAAAGGAAATGAAAAGGTAATTCGCGCGCGCCTTTCAGATGCTGAGTTTTTTAATAAAATTGATGCTGAATTTTCTTTGGAAAGTTATTTTGATCGGCTGAAAACTACGGTATTTCAAGTGGGGTTAGGGTCTATATTTGATAAGACAGGGAGAGTTTCAGATTTAGCGGTATTATTTGCGCAAAGAATTAGCGCCAATGTTATACACGTTAAACGTGCTGCAGAGTTGGCTAAGTCAGATTTAATGACGACAATGGTTGGTGAGTTCCCCGAGCTGCAAGGAATTATTGGCTGTCATTACGCTCTTAAACAAGGAGAGCCAAATGAAGTTGCTGCAGCAATAAAGGAGCAGTATTTACCGCGTTTTTCTGGAGATCTTCTTCCCGAAACGCAAGTAGGCGCAGTGCTTTCCATTGTTGATAAGATTGATACTTTAGCAGGAAATTTTTGTTTAAAGAAAATTCCCACGGGGGAAAAAGATCCCCTTGGATTGCGGCGCATAACGCTTGGCATTTTACGCATTATTTTAGAAAAACAGATAAATTTTGACCTGGAAGAACTGTTGCGCTCTGCGATTGAAATTTATCGCAAGCAATGCCGGGATAAAGTGTTGGAGGACTTCGAAACTTTAATAGTGAAAAACTATCAAATTCCATCGCAAGACCTGGAAGAAAATGTCAATGTTATAATTGAAAACGAAGTAGTTCCAAGGGCCATGTCTTTTATGTCTGAAAGATTACGCGGCATTTATGTGGATGAAAAAAACATACCCACTACAGCATTTAATGCGGTTTTGGCAAAAAATCCAACGCGTCCTTTGGATTTTGATAAGCGAATTAACGCCGTTGTGCATTTTTTAAGCCTTCCTGAGGCAGAGTCTTTGAGTATAACCCAAAAACGGGTAAAAAATATTTTGCGCAAAGCTGGAGTTAATTTAAATGATGACACCTACAAGTGCAATTCACAATTACTGAAAGAACCTGTTGAAGTTAAGCTGTACTCAGAGCTTGTACATAAGAGGACTGTTATAGAAAATCACTATCAAAATGATGACTATAAAGAAATAATGTCATTGCTCGCAGATTTAAAATCCTCTGTTGATTCTTTTTTTGATCACGTAATGGTAATGGTAGATGATAAAAAACTAAAGAATAATAGATTGGCTTTATTGCAGGAGTTACATTTATTATTTAACTTTGTTGCGGATATATCAGAATTAGTTGTTCAATAAATAACAAAGCCCGCAGATGTTATATAAAACATCTGCGGGCTTTGCTTTACTTCACCACGCACTAAATATTAATTAGTGACTTAAGCAACGCTTACTATATCAAAAATAGCTGGTTCTTTATCTTGTGACTTGGCTGCTTCTTGGTTTTTTTCTGACGCAGCAAGTAGAGTTGGAACTGCTGTTTTGGCTGCAGCTGGAATAGATCTTGTTGCAGCAAACATTGTATTTCTGTTAAGAGCAACAGACTCAGACTTCCACTTAGCTAAACGCTCTGCTGGAGTCATGGTGTCGCTTTTCGCAAACTCTCTTAAATCACCAAATGACATAGATTTCTTTAATGAAAAAAGTGTTGAGTGATTGCTAGTCGCGCTTACTATTGGTCTTCCTGTTTCAAGCAAAGCGGCCAGAGATTGAGAGCTTTTCCTCGCTTCTGATTTTGCTTGCAGCAAATCTGCATCAACAACTTTTGCTAAACTTGCAATGCGCTCGTCATTTATTTTGGTGATTCTATGAGCTTCCTCTTTTGGCTTATCAGCTACTACCCTAGAAGCTCTCACGAAACCTACTGGTGGTGGAGGAGGCGGTGGCGGAGCATCGGAAGCTACTTCAGTTTTTGCACTATCAGTTACTGTTGCTACTGCTGGCGCATTTTTTGCTGCCTCAATAGCCTCTTGCATTTTTGCTTCTTCAGCTTCTTGCGCAGCCATTTTTTCTTTTGCTAGATTACGTTCTTTTCCCTCAGCAGCTTTTTTATCTGCTTCGCGTTGTTCCCTTGATTTGAGTACCAGATCTTTCTCTAAGCGAGCTCTAAGCTGTGCAAAAGCTTCCGATCTTTTCGTTTCTGATTTTTCTTTTGACATAATAGTTTCTCTAATTTTATTGTTATTGTTATTGCGTTATGTGTTTTTAGATAGATGTACATAACAGTTTAGTTTTTAGTTTTTCTTGGTAATTATTTTTTTAATTTATCCAAGAGAATCACATAGCTTCAGTTTAGTATATGAATAATTGTTTTCGCTTTTTTTTCTAGAAACTAAGAATTTTTAAAAAACATGTAATAAAAAACTTTAGTATAATCAAATA
>PLMI01000103.1 GCA_003142435.1 Coxiellaceae bacterium
CGTGCAATTTAATCCACTCGACTTAAAATACCTCACAAAAAATTTTTTTTGTTTGAATTTTTCACATAAGAATACCTTAATGTTATCAGCGTAAAATAATTTTTCGTAGTTATAAATAAATCTTATATTTAATTTTTAAATTTCAACAATAAATAAAAACTAGAGAGGTAAATTTTATGAGTTATAATGTAAAACCCCAAGTAGAAATAAGTGGTATATGGGGAAAAGATAAAGTACACGACACTTTAGAAGTAGCGATGAGTTATAAGAAGATGCATCCAATAAAGACACCTTGGTACGGATTATTTATTATAGGAATGGAAATGCATACTCATCAAAAAGAAGCAGATTTAATAATAGATCTAGCTAATAATGAAATCGATGCTGGAGTCAAAAATGAGAAAGCATTACGTGAAGACATTTTGAGAATTATTCATAATTTGTGGAACGGTGAACTTAAATCAGCTCTTGTTGGTATATGNNAAATCCTGAATCTGTCTATAGCGGATCTGTTGATAATACTGTTCACTTCGGCCAAGGATAACTCCATTAATCTTGGGGTTTAACATAATTTATTTCTAATAAAGCAGTATTAAGTTATATGTTATATACCCATCATTTTTTTGGCATAACTACTAGAAAAAATGATGGGTTTTCTTTTTTTTAATAAATTCTAATATCACAAGTCGACTCTAAATCATGCTGGCGTTATAATGCATATAAATAATAAAGCCCAAGGGGGCTGTTTAATTAGAGCCAGAACATGAACATTTTAGATAAATCAACCCACCCAATTTTCAAGGATTTTACTTTAGCTGAATTAAATCAACTTTTAAAAATTGCAAAAATTGCAGTTTTTTCTGCAGGAGACGTTTTGATTCATGAAGGTGACGTAAGTCGAATCGTATATATTATTCTCTCAGGAAAAGTAAGCGTTGATAAAGAAAGCGCAATAAAAGGCGAATTTATAAATTTAGCTAGGCTGGGAGCGAACAGTGTTCTGGGTGAAATAAGCGTTATAACCAATAATCCTCGCTCGGCAACTGTTAAAGCTATATCAGAAACTAAAGCTTTAATGCTGGATATTTCAGAGCTGGAAAAAGATAATAGCGCCACACCGATCTTGGATAAATTACGACATAACCTAACAGAAGAGTTAACCAAAAAATTAGTTTATTCTAAGGATAAATTAGTTAAATATGATACGGAAGCCGAGGCTGAAGCCAACCTCGTTGAAGATCAGACGATTTACAAACCAAATTCCATTTTGCTTTTATTTGGCTGGAAGTGGATTGACATAATGTATGAGGTCCCTTTTTTGGCACAACATGGTTATGACGCAATAAAAGTTTTTCCACCTTCGGAATTTGTTTTGCGTAAAGGAAAACCCTGGTGGGCAATTTATCAACCTGTAACTTATGAGTTAAGTAGTTTTTATGGCACAAAAGAAGATTTTATTAAAATGATCGATTTTTGTCATACATTTAAAATAAAAGTTTACGTTGATCTTATTTTAAATCACATGGCTGATTACTCAGAGGGAGAGGCGGAGCATATTGGCACTAACGGCCATACTTTTGGGAAATATCATTATGGCCCATTGAATAAAGACAATGACTTTTATGAATATGATGACTTTTTTCATTTCGCAGAAGCCGGCAATAAAGACATATCGATGGAAGATTACAGCAAGCTCGATACTGTTTGGCATTTAGAACATTACGATCTTGCCAATTTGCCGGCACTTAATATAGATAATTCGCATGTTGTTAAGATATTGCGAAAATACGTAAAAGAATTTCTTGCTTTAGGGGTTGATGGTTTTCGTATTGATGCGGCGAAGCATTTGCGCATTCCTCAGGTAGAAAAAATATTAGAAAATTTACATACCAACGACGGTTTAAAACCGTTCATTTATCAGGAATATTACGAAGGCTCTCCACTTGGGGCAGAAACATATTTTTATATGGAAAAATATTTCCGCGTTGGTTTTGTAACGTCATTTACTTATGGGCAATTTTTAACGGACGCAATTTTGAAGAAAACTAATAACCTGGAAAAGCTTGTTAGTTTTTCGTTTGGCAGTTCCTGGATAAATTATCCGGAAAATAGAACGGTAGTTGTTTTAGACAATCACGATACCGAAAGAATGATGCCTTCTATTTTGAGTTACAAAGATACTAAAAATAATGCTTACGTTTTAGCTTACGTTTTTCTCCTTGCCTGGCCCTTTGGTGTTCCCAAAATTATGTCCAGTTTTAAATTTACGGGAATGGATGATTCAATTCCAGAAACGGCGATTTGGCAAAATGGACGCAATACTTGTCTTGATAAAAATTCTCCATGGGTTTCGCAGCATCGTTGGAGTGCTATCAGCAATATGGTTTTGTTCCGCAACAAAACAAAGCAAGCGCAAGGTATTTCGCATATTTGGCTTAATGGGGATCAAATAGCATTTGCGAGAACTGTGCAAAAATCACGCGAGTATGTAACGACGCTTGGATTTGTGGTAATAAACAATACCGATCAGCCATTGAAAAAGCGTTTTGAAACTGGACTTCCTGCCGGAAAATATTTTAATTTAGTAATGAGCCAGTTCAATAAAGATGGCAAAATGGAAGGAGTTACTGTTGATGTGGAAAATTATGGGTTTTCTACCATTGAAGTTATGCCGTATAACGCTGTTGTTTTATTGCTAAATTATTTAATTTGATACCCTTCGCTCGCTTAATTCATCAACTACACACTTGTACCGCTGTTGATTCCTCGCGTATGATTTCATCAACTTTATGTGTGAACCATCTCAAATTAGGTTCGGGTGATTTATCTTTTGCACAAGCATAACCTTTAGATTGTGAATATTTAAAAGATACCTCAGTTGCTTTTGCGACTGATAACCCTTTATCGATTGCGATTTGATACAATGATTCTGGTTTTGCTATGTCTTCTAATTTTACTTTGACGAAAAGATCAAGAATCTCGGGTGGGAGTAAGTGACGTCCTCGATAGCTAGGAGGATTTTGTGTGGCAATTATGGCAAATCCTCTTCGGCTTGCTTCATTCTCGTATTCGCCTTCTCCTTTTAGCATAGCTTTCATAATGCGTTCAACATTATGCAATATGTTAATCTCATCAACAATTACGATAGCTCCTTCATTGAAGGCTCGCTTCAAAATAGCTTCAATTGTTTTATCATCACGACTTGCGGTAATTTGGTAAAATATTTTTCCTTCAGCTCTAGCCTTAGTTTTTTTCTCGTGACGAGGATCAGGGTCGCCTGGTTTTAACGTTAAATCATCGGTGCAATCGACAAAGCCCCGTTGTTTTAACAGATATTTTGCTCCTTCAGTTTTGCCGATACCAGAAACGCCTTGTATTACAACAGCTCGTTTTCCTTCGTTAAATGCAATAGTATCGTTGCGGCGTAATTCGCGAACTGCCAAAAGGCTGCTTATTTCATAAAACGCCGGATTAAGTTCAGAAACAAAACTAAATTTAACATGGTGATGTTTGGTCGTTTCATATCTTGTCGGGATTTTACGAGCAAACAAGCTGGGCTTTGCAGCTTCCGGATCAAATCCTTGTTCAAGAAGAAATTTCTTTAGTTTAATTTGATCCTTGTCGGTTAATTTTCCAACAGTTTCTAAATAGCAGGCTAAGTTTATGTTGTTAGCATTTAGCGTAATATTACCTTTTACTTGCATGTACCAAAGTCTTAAGACAATCGAAGTGGCGTTATGCTCGGCATAAGGTATTTGCATGCCGCAAATTTTTAGACTTTCGAAATAAGCTGTAATTTGTGAAGCTATTGAAACGCCACATACTACATTTGGCAATTTAAGTCTTTGCAGCAAAGGTTGAATTATTTCCGTTTCAATAAAGTTATGCGGCATAGAATCAAATGCAGCGGGAACCAAGTGTTTTTGCAAAATTTCAGGCAGAGAAACAGTGTCCACATTTTCTGTCGTTAATTTTTCAATCGGATTGTTAATGCTTATTATTACTTTGTGGCTTGGATCAAGTGGATAAAATTTGTTGTTAATAAAAATGCCTGGAGTAGTGTCAAAGAGATTGACAAATATTTCAGAGCTTACATGTTCTGCTGCTTTGTCGTAAAGTAACACTTTCATTCCAGATTTTTTATCTTCTGCCCACTTTTTTATATTATCCATGCTATATATTCTTAGATCAGGATTTCTCTTTTGCAATTCATGGGTTATGAAATAACTTTCGCCAGTTCCAGGTTCTCCCGCTACACTAAATATTCGGTTAGCTGGATCTTTTAGCATTTGTGTAAATGTTGCAGTTTTTACTTCATCATTGCAGGTGAGATGAAATACTGTCTTTTCGGGAACTTTAACTTCAGCAGGGTTAGTGTCGACTGTAAATATATTTGCTGCTTTTGGTTGAATTACATTTTTTTTGTTCATTACTACAAATAGTTGGCCTGGCAGTTCTTTTCTTGCTCCATTTTCCCAAATATAAGGTTTACTGCAAAGTAGCGGTTCAAGTTGGTGGCGTAGAAGAGGATTTAACTCTCCTTCAACAACTAAAATAACTGTTTTGCCCTCGAGTAATAATTTTAAAGCTCTACCTATTTTAACTTTCAATTGCATGTTAGTTGTAGAAGTTGCTGAAATCAACTTTGAATTTAGCAATAACATCGGTGATGTGGTGCTTGATGTTATGGTAATTTTTTCTACCTTTGAGTCANNCTGCACATTTCCAGAGCTGTGATGGCATGATTAGCACTTAGGATCAGCGCTGATGTAGCTTGCTTGATTTGGAATATAGGTGTGATGTTGGCTTCACTTGCTATTTTTAAATCCCAGCTTTGTATATGAAACTCAAGAGGTATGGGTACATTTGGAGCAAAATGTAAAATAGGTCGCACGTTATATTTGTCACAACATCTGAAAAACATATTCCATTTACCTAAAGGCAATTCGCTCGTGACTAAAATTTTTATTGGTTGTTTTTTATGATGTTGTGCATGCCGTTTCAAAATGGGTGGAATGCCTATAGGTTGTCCCTGTGTTTTGCCAGTAGTTTCAAGTTTAGCAGTTTCTCCTACTTTAAAATTTTTGTGAAATAAATGTATCGTCGCGGGATTTAAAATATAGTGTTTTTCATTATCCGGGATCGAATCGGGCCTAACTTCAAATGGATAGTGGCTAAAATCAAATTCTCGTTTAATGCATTGAATGCTTTTTAAATTTTCTAATTTGTAAAAGGCGCCGTTGTAAAAAACCTCATGAGTTCGACAAAGTCTTTCGTAAAATTTTTTAAATGCATCTGTTTCCGGAGGATTTACTATAGCTATATGTTCTGAAGCTATATGTATGGGGATTATCTGTTCTGAAACTGTTTGTTCTGGAATTACAAATTGCGGGCCAAATAATTTACCAACTTCTATTTCAGGTCCCCTTTCTTTGATTGATATTTGATAAATTAAAGAGGAGAAATCAGTTTCCGAAGACCAATCGATTTCGAGCATGTCTTTTTGTGATGAGTCTGTTTCACCTGTCTTTGCAAAAATATCAAATGGGGTTAAGGGGAAAGCAGTTGGAGCTTCATAGAAATGATCAAAACCAACTCTACTGGTAAAATCATTTCCCATTGTGGCATGTTGCGCTTTGGTCATGTAAAACACAGTTGATAGGTTTTTGAGGGCTTTAACAGTACCTAATGAACGAATACTTTGCATGCTTGCAATATCATCAGGGCTACTTTTTTGCAAATTTATAAGCAATATTTTGCGTTTGCCGTGATCTTCTCTTAGGAAATTACCAAGTTCTCCTGGAATATCTTTAGTGACTCGGTGGTTTTCAGCCTTGATATCCTTTAATTTTTCAAGTTCACTAAAATCATCGAAATAGTAAAATTCAAAACCAGAGTCATTGGATAAGTGCTGCATAAATGCGCTATTTAGTGCATCTATGTTGTCACCAATAATTGCAGTGCTTTCACCGGGAGAAGGCGTGACTTGTGCAAAATATTCATCTAATGTTTTTGCATTTATTACGTTAACTTTATTATTCCATGTCACGAACCTGGAATCGAGCTCCTCTTCTGTTGCTGCTGGTACTACTGAAAATATAGGTTGCGAATAAGGTTGTGTAGATGACGCAGCTATGGGATTTTCCTGCGAATTTGGGTCATGACTTTGTGCGCCTTCATGAGAACTTTCTTTTTCAGCAACATCAGCCTTTGGCTTCTGAGCTTTAGTTTGGGTAGAGGTTTTAGTGAAAATTGATAAGAGTGATAAGAGTGATAAGACTGGTAAGATTGGTAATAATAAAGGTGATAATAAGGTGCCTAAGACTAACGAGGCGATCGATTTTATAGTTGAGCTAGATGTGGCTTCAGTTTGTACCTGCGGTTTCGGGAGTTCAGGTGAAGGAAGCATTGTGATTTTGTAACTTGAAGCTCCGCCTGTTTGGTATGATTTATAGCGTCCGTTTTCTTGTTTTACCTCGGGAAATTGGTGAGCACCATTTGCGGCAACACGAGACTGTAAGCCTAAGGCATATGTAATCATTGCAAATACTTTAGCGCGATCACTGCAAGACCCGCCTTTTTCAAAATATTTTTTTAAAGATGCATAATTCGATGCTGAGTCAGTAACATCTACAGGCGCCTTATCTGTCACTATTGCTATATCCTTCATGAGGGTATTAATTATGGTTTTATTGTCAAGTTTTAATCGTTCTTTTAATTCCCGTAATTCTTTCTTAAATGATCGAAAATCATTATTTCGTTCGAAGATTTTCTTTAACGCAGAACTAAAATCTGCATTATATAAACTTGGATCAGGCTCAGTTTGTGCAAGATCTTGCTTGTCATACGCAAGAGTAATTTTGAAAAAACAATCTTCATCAGCAACGATTCCATATAAATTAGATT
>PLMI01000050.1 GCA_003142435.1 Coxiellaceae bacterium
CAAAGTGGATGTTAGAGCAAATTTTAGAGGATTTTGATAAAGCTTATAATTTGCGTTTTGTAGCTTTGCGTTATTTTAACGCTGCCGGCGCGGACCCTCTAGCGCGTATCGGCGAATTGCACAATCCCGAAACTCATTTAATTCCCTTAGTTTTACAAGTTGCTTCGGGCAAAAGGAAAGAAATTGAGCTTTACGGCGATGATTACGATACTAAAGATGGCACTTGTGTCCGCGATTATATTCACGTGGTTGATTTATGCAGTGCTCATTTATTAGCGCTTCTGTCATTGTTACAAGGCAATAAAAGCAATGTTTATAATCTTGGTAATGGGGCAGGTTATACCGTTTTAGAAGTTATAAAAATTGCCGAAGAAGTAACCGGCCGTCCTATTCCTGTCAAAAAAGCGCCGCGCCGCGCAGGCGATCCTGCAGTTCTTGTTGCCGATGCAACTCGCGCTATTAAAGAACTCAACTGGAAACCAAGGTACGCTGATTTAAGAACCATTATCCAACATGCGTGGCAATGGGAGCAGAAGCGTTAATTTGCCTAAGGATGTTGGCTTTTAATAATATGTTTTAAAAAATAGAGAAATAGGTGGTCTGGGCTTTTGCAATTTCGCTACTTCGTATCTTTTATTTACGTAGGTTACAAACAACTGGATTGTTTTTCTGCCTTTTGACCTGAAAGGTCANNTTGCGACCGCAACCCTGGGTTTAATATGGTTTTCCAATAATTTTGCTCTGAAAGAGCAACCCAAATTATTAATCCCATAAATAACGTTCATCATATTTTATCTGATATTTAGTCAATAATATTCGCAGCTCATCTTCATAGGTTCGAGTTTTATGATGTTCAGACTGATTTACTATATAAGTCTTAACAGTATCCAATAATCCATGACCTATAGAAAAAATGCCATATCCATTTTGCCAATGAAATTTCTGTAAATATGGAATTTTATTTTTTATGAATTTTGTCGAAGCAATTTTTATTTTTCCGACTAAATCTGAGGAGGTAATTATTCTTGATAACCTGCATAAAATATGAATATGATTTTCTATTCCGCCAATTTCATATGGGTAACATTCATAACCTCGAAGAGTTGCAGCAATGTATGGATAGAGGTCAGAACAAATTTTTTTGTCTAATAATTAATTTTTCACGATTTTTGGTGCTAAAAATGATGTGAACTATAACATTTGATAATGATTGCGACATAATTGATCACATAAAAACAATTGAGATTTACATATTATTTTTTTTTTATGAATACTCGCAATACCGTAATTGATAAAATTTTGTAATAATTTGGGTTGCTCTTTCGGAGCAAAACTATTTGGGATCCATTTCAAACCCAGGGTTGCGGTCGCAAAAAACGCGATCCTCGCCCTGGGCTGTCCTCCCTCAGTAGCACTTTTAGTTGCCTAAGATAAGCACGCAAAATCGACAACTAATTGTGCCATTAACAAGCCACGGAAATTACTGCGGAGGACGGGTCATTAGATTGACCTTTCATATCTTTTTTGATTTATTTAACATTAACGTTAACGCCGGGTTAAAAATCCTTTGTACACGACAACTTTTCAAAAATGGCTTCTGAACAAGGTACTCCATACTTGATGCTAATTTTTGTAAGTTTTTTATGTCATCCCCGAAACGTTTTTATCGGGGATCCACGCACAATGAAATGGCGCAAAAATAATGGATCCCCGACTAAATCATTCGGGGATGACATATTATTCAGTTTTTTGCTCAAAAGTTGTCGTGTACAAAGTTAAAAATCATGTAATAAAAAATATTAGTAAAATCAAATACTTACGTTTTTATTGCTAAAAAATGATAAATACAGGATAAATACGGTATTTATCCTTAAAATGTACTAAAATTATAAAGAGTTATATTGAATTATAATTGAAGAAATTTTGTAATCTTTTTTAAAATAACGATTTTTTTTAAAACATGAGTGCAACTAAATAATTAATTGAGTAATAAAAATGCCAAAGCTTATTCTTGTACACGAAGACGAAATAAGAAGTAAAGGTTTAGAAGGGGCTGTTAAGCTCGCGGCCCCAGACATTGAGATCAAAGATGTCGTCGTGCTTTTTCCTGGTAATTGTCTGGAGAAAAGTGCCACCAATCCTCATCCCCATCATGGCGAAGGGGTAACTTTATTGAGCCAAAAAGGCGGTGGTGGGTTGGCTAAGGTAGTTGAAAGTCAATATGATAAATATCCGGCGTTTGCATGTTTAAGCTTACCAAATACCGCAATGGATTATGATGATTATCGTCCATATCTTCAACCTCGTGCGATAGAAAATACAGCAGCAGCTAAAGCCGTTTTTGCTGTTTGGAAGGCTATCGGAGCACATCGCAATGTAGCTTTGCCTGTAAGAAACTACGACAAATATTTTCGAGAACAAAATAAGCACTTTTTTTCTCATGCTTTGGAAGGTACCGGGCTTGAACCTAGTTGGGGTGGTTCCATAAACAAGAATCCAGATTTGGCCTTACATGAATTTTATTTGGTAAACATAGAAATAATGTGTAAGTATTTTGCTTTACCGGAGGCACAACAAAATCGTACTAAATTATATAAAATAATCTCTGATTTAGGTGAACATTTTGATAGCAGCGGTAAGGTAATTTATTGGATAACAGCTGCCTTTGTAAGAGAGGTTCTTGGAGCATATGATTTAGGCAAGCGATTTGCAGAGGATCCAGCAAATGTCGACCCAGAAACTAAAAAATGGTTTACTGAAGGTGCTAGAGGACATTTAGCAGCGCCAAAAGAAGAACCATCACCTACTGCCGGTCCAACACCAGCTCTAGCAAAAACCGTAGTTAGCACTGTATCGACAGGTTTTGGCACTTCCCCTGCACTACAAACATTGCCATTAAATTTAATAATTGATGAATCAGTAGCTAGAGCAATAGAACAGGCAAGACAAAAATTTTCACTAAGTAAGAAATCAATAGCTCAAGTTATTAATGAAAATGAGGGTACTGGAAACAACAGAGATTTTGCAACTATTAAAGGAAAAATTGCTTCGGACAGGGTGGCAGGATTTGAACAAGTTCTTAAGGAAGAAAAAGATAAAGCCACGGTTGGTGAAGGTAGAGCTAACGTTGATTTTTTGGACGTTGGAGTTATACGAAGAATACTAACCTCGCAACCTCCTTCTGTTGAGGGTCAAGATGTTGCCGATCCTATTGCCCAATCAATAACAATCACGAATCGTCCTATTCAGGAACTCCTTAGTGATCCTTCTTTCCCTGAAAATTGCACAGTAGTTGTTGCGGCCAATGCTCTTGGGCAGGGGGGCGGTGCTCTCTCCAGCAAAAGAGGAACACAAGAAGAGGCTATTTTTGGAGCTTCAAAAATAATTGCTAGTTTACCTGCTGGAGATGAAGGAAGGGGTCCCTTCATGTATCCACCAGATAGCAGCCTATATGATATGTGGTTTTGTTCGACACATACCGAAACTTTAGGAGGAAAACCCTTCACTGCAGCGCTTGTTGCTGCACCTGATTTCAGAAATGAGACGAATGAGCCGCCACGAGAAGAATATTTACAAACAATGTATGCGACTTACCGTGCAGCTTATGAATTAGCAATTAAAGCAGGTAGCAAAGTAGTTGTCGGTAATTTTTTAGGTGCCGGTGCTTTTCGACACAATCCATATCTCTCTATAGCAATTGCTCTAGTTGTTGCATGTGAATATAAAGAAAAAAGAGGAATTGATACGAATTTTGATGAATTTGACCCAACGGATAAGGATCACCTAAAGATACACATAGTTAATAACATTAAATCATTACCTCGTGACAAACGCCGTAAATTAATAAATTCATTGCCAATATTGAGTACTCCGGAAAAGCTTGCTCTATCAGAAACAATTCTAAATAATCTGCTGCAAGGTAAAACGCCGCCCAAAGAAACTGCAGCCGCAAGCCCAGAAGATTTAGCTGTAGCAAAAGCTGCAACTGGTGAGGGTTTTGAACCCTCACCACCTCCCGCAGGTTCTAAGGCTCCTTTGCCTGTTACACAATTTAATCCAGTGGAAACTACGCCCGCTGCCCAGCCTCAGCCAGCTCATAATCCAGCGGCATTCATAATCGATGGAAATTTTGAAAGTCCCGCTGCTAGAGTAGTGCCAAGTGATACAGGCCCTGAAGCAGTGCCAAGAGATACAAGTGTCGAAGTAGGCGGACCTTCTGCAGAAAAAGGGCCAAGTGGTACTGGCGCCGGAGCAGCTGGACTTTCAGTAAATCCTGCAATACAACCGGGAAATCCTGTAGCGCAATTTATTCATGAGCAAAAATATAAACATACTGTCTCATCTGCTCCCGTTCAGCTATCCAGGTTAGTGGTATATCATCCGACTTTGCCAGTTTCTAAAATGCAACCAAGTTTGAAGACTCTTGGGCAAAAAACTCTCGAGCAAATGCTGCAAGACACCAATGCTTTCACTCCTGATGAAATAAGTGAGATAATTGGATACGACAAAGTTATAAAAACAAAAGTTGATTCTTCTGATCCAAAAGCACCATTAGTAACAGTTTTAGTGACGCCATTGGCGGCGCAAGAATTTTTTCCTGCGGCTATACCAACTAATACTCAAAAAATAGCAGCGTTGCATTTTGTTGATACTAAGTTACGAAATAAGCCAACAATGCCAGGTGAGGCAGGAACTCAATCAACACAACAAATAGTCACAGCAGCTACTCATCCTATAGAAGCTTTTAAAGATATGCAGATTCTTCCTAATGTTAAGGAGAATAATACTGACATTAATCCGGCTACATTAGCTCAAAAAATTAAAACGGAAATTTTACCAGAACTAAAGGCCAAATCGCGACCGAGTGTTGCATTGCCTAAAGCTAAAGTAAGTGCGCCGACACCACCGCCCGTATCTGCTGCAAGTCCTTTAGCTACTTCTCCTTTGCCAGTGCCAGCGGAATTAAAGCCGTCTCCTTCCCCGGTAGAACCTGGAGCGCCGGTAAAAATAAAGCATGAAGAATTAGGACATGAAATCCCGCAAGAAGTAAAACCAGCGGGAACAGAAGAAGAAACCCATGAAATACCTGAAGAACTGTATGATTTAGACAGTGAATCTCCAGAGGGAACTCCTCCAGAAACGTCTGTTGCGCCTGCTGATATAACAGCAAAAGCGGAAACAACAGCTCCTGTGCCATTAGTAGTCCCGCCAGTAGCAAATGAAGGGGAGGCGGCAATAGATCTGAGTGAGGATAGTGAGGAGGATGTGACAAGGATACACGAGAAAAAATCCATGCCTCCAACACTGCCGCCGGGAGAGGATGTGCTTGTACTGCTGCCTTACCCTTTCATTCCTACCAGTCCTGCTGCAGTAGGAGCTCCTTTAGTCACTGGACCAGGATTTAAAGCAGAAGTACAGAAAGAAGCCGAGCTGCCGTCTTCTCTTTCGCTTCAAATAAATATGCGTACTAAAACTTCTGTTGATGATATTGACAACCCTGACTATCAAACAGAAGTAAAAATATATGTGCCGCCGCCGGTACAGATGATGTTAGATTCTTACGCGTATAGATTTAAAGGAAAGAAATGCAAAGTAACTGATGAATCTGGTAATTTTCGCGAGATTACAATTGATAAATTTGGCGCACGAGAGCTTTTGTTGTTAATGCAGACAGATCGTAATAATACACTCGGTAATGTTGATTTTAATAATTATGAACAAATTGATTTGACTAAAGAAGACGTTTCATTTCTAAAATTATTAAGTAAGTTGTGCATTCCTATAGGAGTTGCACAGGCTAATAAGTCTGGTGGATATGGTGGTAGTGAGCTACATGATGTTTCGCAGTTAATATATTACGCTGCACTTCCCGGGTATCAATTTCAGGGAATTGGAACATATGGAAATACGGGTGAATTTTTCTTAATCCCAGCTGATGGCACGCAAAATACCGCAGTAGCTCCTGCGTCGGTACGAGGGTTTTATCAAGTTGTTGTTGGAGAACCAAATAGGGCTGGGGTAGATGTATGCAAGGTAAAGCCAGATCGTTATGTCCCTGTTAACATTAATGGAAGGAATTATTATTTTGATCAGGATGCCTATAAAAAGGCAGTTGCTTTTGATTATGTTAATTACAATTTGGCCGTGAATGATTTTGCTGCAAAAAATGGACAAAATCATATTGTAAGCAGATTTCTTTCGTATGGAACGGGTTTTTTTGCTGACGAACTTACTAAAGCAGGTGTGAACAATATTGAAACCTTAATGACTGAAGGAGCTGTTATGGGTCATCGGGCATTTAAGGAAGAGATTGCAAAGGAAGGAATAGCTCTTAAAATCGAGCGATTTGAACTTCCATTCCAAGTTGGCAGAGGTGTAAATGTTCCTGATGAGTTTAAAAAGGAATTATTTATGACAAATGCTGATGCCTTAATGCCAGATGTCCAAAAAAGAATGATCAGTACTACTAATTGTGGTGATCCACATGCATCGCCAGGCAATGAAATGTCTTATGGGAGTGTTGATGCAGCTATTGGTGAAAATCTGGTTAAGCAGGCAAAGGACTTTATTCCTGTGATCAATAGGAATATGCAAGTTGTTCCACTTCCGGAGGTATATTTTACACAGGCTGAAAAAGAAGTGCTTTTCCCTGTTGCACCTGCTGCTGGCGCTGTTGTAGGAACGCCGGCAATGACAGGAGGAGAAACTAAGACGGCAGTCCCACCATCAACTGTTAAGCCAACGGTTGCTGCTCCGGATGATGCTGTTAAAGTAACACCCGCCGCTGTGACGAAAGCTCCTGCGCCAGCGATGACAGGTGAGATAGCCGCTGCAGCTCCTGCTGCCTTACCTGCTCACACTGCAGAAGCAGCTGGAATAGCAAAACAAGAACAGCTTGGACGTGCTTTATCTGAAGCAAAAGACGAGGTTATAACAGAGATCAATACACCCAGAGACAGCCTTACTCATTTGAAAGAAGCAGAAGAATATAAAAAATCTTTTATGATAAAAGCACTTAATAAAATAAAAATAACAAGTGTTTCGCGCTTCTTCTTTAAGACGACAGCATTAGTAGATTTAGATAACACTGCGCTTAATAAGGAATTTATTGATAAATTTAAATCTGCGGGAGAAGGAGTGGGGCGAAATGTTCTCGATGACATCGAGATTGAATATGCTGCTAGTTTGGGCAGGGCAATACGAAAGGCTGACGAAGCTAGATTACAAGCTGCTCTGAATCCAGCGCCTTTAATACAACCTGCTGTACCAACAGAAACTAAGGTAAAAGTGGAGGCCCCAAAAGAAAAAGCAGCAGCAGAAGTAACCGTTTCTCCAGCTCCGGCACGTCCGCCATCAACAGCAGTTGCTCCTGCCCCTGAAGTTGCAGCTACTACAGAAACGACTGCTGCGGAAGCAGCAAAGTTGGATCGAGAATTTGAAGAGTTGAAGGCAGAAGCAGACTTGACTGTTCCACCAAAAGAAATGACTGCAGAGGAGGAGCAACTTGAAGATGAAGAGAAAACAGTTGGAGCTGTAACTGCGGCTGCAGAGGAACATCGTGATTTAATTGCAGAAAGACTTGGTAAAGGGTTAGCACAGAAGTTGGAACCTGGAGAAAAAAATGCAATTCAACAAGCTTGTGCATATTGCCAAGGGGCTCTTCTGAGGCATCCTGAAATAGTGAGAAAGCATACATTTAAGCAAATTTTGCACATAATGAAAAAACAGACACTTTTGCGTCTTGATGTAATTAAAGAATCAGATGATCATAAGGTATTAAAAACGGCAGCCGGAAAAGTACAGTCTGAAAATGATATTGAATTGCTTTTTATGGGAAAATTTCCAGAGGAGTTAGACAATTTAAATAAAATGTGTGATGATTCTATTTTAGCACTTCAAAATAAATTTTTTGAAACTTTAAAACAGGAAAAAAGAAATTTTTTAGAAGAGAAGTTTTTTAGAATAGGAAAAAGAATAATAACAGAATCAATTAGAGCAAATCCTGACTCACCGCTTTCTTGGAATTATTTGCATAATTATCTTATCCGATCTGCTCTTAAAGAATATGGTTTCGATACTTTGCTTTATGGCGAAAGGCAAGTTAGCGTCCTGAAAGATCTCAACGATCCTAATTTTATGAAAGCTAATTTTTCGGATCCTCGTATTAACGATTATATGCATCAGGTATATAAAACGTTATTCGGAGAACGTGTTGTTGAAAAATCGGGTCTCACACTGGGTGAAGGCTTGATGAACAGTCTGGAAGTTGCTTATAATGCAGAAATTTCATCACTTAAAAAAGTAACAGCAGATCGACATACTAAAACTGAAGTGTTGCCTTCTACTCATAAACCACCAGGAGAACCACATATTGAACCTCCCCCGGGACATGCGCCTCATTAAAAACCAATCTTTTTATCAACATACTGACGCGCCGGGTTATTTTTGATAAAATAACACTCTCTTTTAAATAACTTAAGTTACTTTTTGATGAAAATAACAATTTTTGGCACAGGCTATGTCGGTTTAGTTACAGGCATTTGCCTGGCTGAGCTTCAAAATGAAGTTCTTTGTGTCGATATAAATAAAGAAAAAATAGCCTTACTGCAAAAAGGAATTTCCCCTATTTATGAACCTGGGATGGATGCCTTGCTTGCAAAAAACATTTCATTACAAAAAATTACCTTTTCTGATGAAATGATTAGCGCCGTCAACTTTGGGGAAATTATTTTTATCGCGGTTGGCACTCCTTCGGCATCTTATGGATCAGCTGATTTACGCTACGTTTATGATGTAGCACATGTGATCGGCAAAAATTTAGTTAAAGATTGCATCATAATCAACAAATCTACTGTTCCGGTTGGTACTGGTGATAAAGTCAAAAGCATTATTCAGGAAGAATTAGACGAACGCAAAGTATCGCTTAGCTTTGACGTTGTTTCCAATCCTGAATTTTTAAAACAAGGGAATGCTATTACAGATTTTATGCATTCCGAGCGCGTTATTATCGGCGCAAACAGCGAACATGCATTTGAAAAAGTAAAATCAATTTATGCTTCGTTGCCGACTAAAATTATTGCCATGGACGTAAGGTCTGCAGAATTGTCGAAATATGCCGCCAACGCATTTTTGGCAACTAAAATTAGCTTTATAAATGAGATTGCTTACTTGGCGGAGATTTTAGGTGTTGATATTT
This sequence comes from Coxiellaceae bacterium, assembly GCA_003142435.1. Classification (GTDB taxonomy): domain Bacteria; phylum Pseudomonadota; class Gammaproteobacteria; order UBA9339; family UBA9339; genus FEN-1226. Next base: position 9,197 of record PLMI01000050.1, read on the forward strand.
CATTAGTGAAAGAAGGGATTGGTACTGACAGCAGAATTGGCATGTCATTTTTAAATGCCGGTTGTGGCTATGGTGGTTCCTGTTTTCCAAAAGACGTAAAAGCCTTAATTTGGATGGCAAGGGAGTGCGGCCTTGAAGTGCCTTTGTTTGATGCAGTGGAGAATATAAATATCAGGCAAAAGTGTATAATATTTAACAGATTGAAAAAATATTTTGCCAACCATTTGAAAGGCAAAGTAATAGCTTTATGGGGATTGGCTTTCAAACCCAATACTGATGACATGCGCGAAGCGCCGAGCAAAGTTCTTATCGAACTTTTATGTCATGAAGGTGCGGTTGTGAAAGCATATGATCCGGTAGCAATGAAAAAAGCAGAGCTTATTTACAAGGATCAACTTGGTTTTATGTTGTGTAATACCAGAGATGAAACATTAATTGGCGCAGATGCTTTAGCCATTGTAACGGAATGGGATGAATTCAAAGAGCCTGATTTTGAGATTATTAAAAATAATTTACGGCAGCCGGTAATTTTTGATGGCCGTAATTTATTTGAGCCGAAGGAGATGAAAAAGTTAGGCATTCATTATTTTTGTATAGGAAAAGGAAACTATAATCATGAGCAATTATCTAAAGAGTGAAGGAAAAGTCAAAAGTTCTGGAATGGATGATGATAATAATCTTACCATGAAAATTCTCATTGGTATGATTGCAGGAGCGATTGTTGGATTGATTTTGCAATTATTTCCAGAGTCCTGGGCCGTCAGTAAATACGTAACAAACGGCATCTTAAACATTGGCGGCACTATTTTTATTAATCTCATGCGGTTATTAGTGGTGCCAATTGTTTTGGTATCGTTAACTTGCGGTATTTGTTCACTTGAAGATATAAAAAAAATAGGGTCAGTAGGCTGGAAATCAATTTGCCTTTTTATTGGTACTACTGTAGTTGCAATCATCATAGCTTTAATTTTTGCCAATTTATTTCAATTAGGTGTAGGACAGCATCTTTCTCCTGTTTCCGGAAGTGTTCAAGCTGGGAATATTCCAACTTTATACGACTTACTGATTAATATCGTTCCCACAAATCTGTTTAAAGCCATGGCAGATGGCGATATGTTACAAATCATAGTCTTTGCCGTACTTTTTGGCATCGCGATTAATATTTCCGGCGCAAGCGGTAAAAGAGTGACTAGTTTTTTACAGGATTTCAATTCCGTGATCATGAAAATGATTATGATGGTGATGCGCTTTGCTCCTTATGGCGTTTTTTGTTTGATAGCCATTCTTTTCGCCAAGTTTGGTTTTGATTTGTTGCGCCAATTGCTAAATTACTTTTTGACGGTTTTATTTGTTCTTGTGGTCCATACCATACTTACTTATAGTTTTTTATTGAAATTTTTCTGTAAACTAAATCCCATGACTTTTTTTCGTAAAATGTACCCTGTGATTTTGTTTTCTTTTAGTACTTCGAGTAGTAACGCTTCCATTCCAATTACTTTAGAGGTTGCTGAAAAAAAGATCGGTTTAAGTTCAGTAATTTCTTCTTTTGTCATTCCATTGGGAATTAACATTAATAAAAATGGGACAGCAATAATGCAGGGGGTGGCAAGCATTTTTATTGCTAATGCTTATGATGTGCATATTGGCCTTGTTGGCAATTTGATAATTGTTCTTACCGCCACTTTGGCATCGATAGGTACTGGCGGCGTTCCTAGTGTTGGCATAATGGCATTGATTATAGTTTTAAGGCAGCTGGGTGTTCCCATCGAGGGAATTGCATTGATTTTGGGTATAGACCGTTTGCTGGATATGGCGAGAACTTCTGTTAATGTTTTAGGAAATGCTGTCGTTGCTTGTGTGGTTGGCAAATCGGAAAACGAGTTGGATGTTAATGTTTATAATAAATAAACGGGGTCGTCCCTACGGCGCATATATGGAGAATTTATGAAAAATTTTTTAAATCAATTTTGCTTTGCATTTATTCTATTTGTTTTATCTTTTTCTGTTTTTGCACAATCAAAAGATATTCTTGAGCCAAATCAAGTGTCCTTTGATGTAAAAGCAGAAGAGTGGGTAGCAACAAAAGCCGCTGATGTTACAATAAGCGTTGATGCTACTTTGGATAAGTTGAATTCAGTGGAAATGCGGGAGCAAATAGTAAAACAGCTTGCAGAGATTTCCAATAATAATATTTGGAATATAACAGTTTTCAATGTTTCTCAAAATGATTCGGGTTTAGACCAATTACACGTAGAGGCAGAATCAAGACTTAATGAGGCATTGCTCACAGATTTAAATGTTAAAGTAAAAGCGCTGACAAAACCCGGGCTTACATTTAGAGTTATCTCCGTCGACTTTACTCCAAGTTTAGCTGAACTAGAAGCGGCTAAAGCTGATTTACGCTCTAAACTATACAAGGAAGCATTAGCGGAAACTGCAAGAATAAATGCTATTTATCCTGATAAGAAATATTTTGTACATTCTCTCATCATAAATTCGATGGAAACTCCTCCGATAATGCCTTTAAACCGTTCTGCACTTTTTGCCGNNCCGCGCTGCAAATGTAGCACATGTTACAGAAGTTAAAAGTGGCAATGCTCCAATGTTGTCTGTGAGCACAAAAATACAAATGACTGCAAGCATTGGCCTTGCATCTACAATGTAAATATTAACTTGAATAATAATAGCAGGCATGAAAACCGGTAAAATAAGTTCTATTTGGATTATCATTAAAACCATTGCCGTAACTTTGTATTTTTCTCTACTTGTTATTTGGGCAGCTTATTTTCAAAAAAACCAGAGTAGGAAAAAAATAAATGATATAGCCTATCGTTGGTCAGTAACGTTGCTTAAAATAGTTAATGCTTCATATAAAGTTATTGCTGAAAATCCTCTGGTTTTCGTACCTAATCGTTGTTATATAATAATGAGTAATCATGCAAGCCATTATGACATTCCCTTGATTTTTGTAAGCTTTCCCAAAAAATGTGTAAGAATGATTGCTAAAAAAGAGTTGTTTAAAGTCCCTATTTGGGGTTATTCTCTCAAAGTTGGTGAATTTATTTCCATTGATAGAGTAAATCGCAGGCAAGCATTACTAGACTTAAAAGCTGCAAAGGAAAAAATGGCAAATGGTGTAATGCCATGGATTGCACCAGAAGGAACAAGATCGCGCAATGGTGAACTTGGATCTTTCAAAAAAGGCGGTTTCGTCTTAGCTTTACAAACTAATGCCATCATTATTCCTGTTGGAATTAAGGGCAGCGGCAAGATTTTGCCGCCTAAAACAATGGCATTTGGTGTTGGTGAAAAAATTGAAGTCCATATAGGAGATCCGATAGATTCTGGTGATTATTCATCAAAAAATGTTGAAAAATTAATGGAAAAAGTAGAAAACAGTATCAAGAGCCTTGTTTAATTTTTATTGATCTAACATTATTTTATTGTGTCCGCAAGCCATTTTTCGGAAAAAATACAAAAAAATGTGTAGTTATATTATGGTGTACTATACTATATATTAATAGGAACAACTGAATTAACTAGGGAAATATAACGGATAAATATATGTCACAAACTTACATTTGGAAAAATTATGGGCTGTGGTTTAGAGTTTCACTGATAGCTGTATTGTTTTGGTTTATTTTCTCGCTTAGCCTTTGTTTAGTGATTTATTTTGCATGGCCTGTCAATGTTAATGGGCTAGAGGTCATTATATTTAACTTATTAATATGGTTGTTTATTTTGCCATCCATAGCTCTATTCGGAATTATTAATTGCATGCCATTTATCGTTTCTTGGATTTATAGTGGCGCTTCAGAAAAGAACATTTCACCGCATTCTCTTAAGAAAAACTCTTCACCTAATTCATCACATGGCTATGACCAAAATCCTAGACGGATGCAAAGCTATAAGGATGTTTCTACTCGATTGTCAGAGGAAAAAGAGGCTCATAAAGAAGATCAACATTCTTCAGACGTACACAAAGATGCTCACGATTACGATGATTTTTAAGTAAAGGAGTTACAAATATGAAGTATTTAATCTCAGAAGCAAAGCACGTTGCTGAATCTTTTTACGCCCTCGTTAAATCAGTTCATGAACGTTCGGTTTTTAGCACAAAACAAAATGAGCTTATTTTGATTGCTGTTTTTACCGCAAATAAAGCTCGTAACCATTTAAAAACTCACATAAGAAAAGCGCTGGAAAATGGGGCTACCAAAGATGAAGTCATCTCTTCCATCTTATTAGCATTGCCAGTTATCGGCATTACCAGAGTGAATGAGGCCTTAGAAGTTGCGATCAAATTCATGGAAACTCGAGGCATCGTTGGTAAAGCAGCCGTCATATCCCAAGATGCTGTGAATGTTAGACCAGCGATTGGCTGAAAACCGAACATTAGACTTCTTTCAAAACCAATTTGAAAGAGAAGTCTATTCATGCGTTAATTTTTTTAGCAATGGTATCAATGCAAATAGTATTATTCCAGCAGCAATCGTTGTTATACCAAGCAAACTAAACATGTGGCTATAACCTGGATTAGTCATTAATGGGTTCGTCGCAGTAGAGCTTCTTATAGCGTAAGTCGAAGCATAATTCGATAAAATAGCGCCGACTCCTGAAGTCATCATCCACACTCCCATCATAATTCCCTGTAGTTTTCTGGAAATTATTAATTGCCCGATCATTGCATATCCAATTGGGCCTATAAATAACTCACCGATGCTTTGCAAGATATAACTCCAAAAAATCCAACTGAAGCTAACAAGGCCATTTCCTGCAGCGAAAGCTATACCTATTGGCAATATCGCAAGTCCTGTGCCAACGCATAGAAGTGATAGTGAAAACTGCAAGGACAGGGAAAGCTGAATACCAGACTTTCTTAGCTTTTGTATGACAAATCCCAATATAGGCCCGCCAAATGCTAATACGAATGAGTTGATGTTTTGTATCCATTGCGGAGCAATTAAAAAACCGCCGTAATTTCTATTGACATTATATTCAGCAAATAATGTTAAAGCCATTGGCGCTAATTGATATAAGGTCCAGAAAATCAGCGAGGCTAATGCGAAAATAATGTATGCAAATAATTTATTACGCGCATCTTTATTTTTTTCAAAATAAGCAATAGCCGCAATCGTAAAAAACATGGCGACTCCAACAAAAAGTACCAATAGATTGCTGATTTCAGAGTGCCTTATAAACCACACCATTGCTATTGACAGGAAAATTACATAATAAATGCCATAGGAAAACCTTTTTGCACATTGTTTTTTTGTAAGGCTCGTCAAAATTGTATTTTGATCTTTTAGGTTTTTCCATGCAAATAATGTGATTATTGCTGTTAGTGCATTACCAATGCTTGCTAAGATAAATAGTAAACTAAAGTTTTGTATGATTTGAAAATAACCAGCAACTGAAAAACCAATGAAAAAACCAACATTCATTAATGCATAATTCCAAAGGAAAGCACTTTCCCTTCTTTTGTCGTGGGGTTCAAAAAGTTGCGTTACCATCATATTGATGCAGGTTACATTTAATCCGCTGCCCGCTAGAAAAAGAGCAAGGCCATAGTAAAAGAAATCTAAGTTGGCAATGGAAAGGAGTAAGCAACTCACTACTTGTAATAACATGCCGATTACAAATAAAAATCTCCAGCTGATAAATCTTCCGCCAAGGTAACCGCCGAGTAAGTGGAGGCCATAGTTAAAGGCGCAAAAAGAACCCATGATGCTTGTTGCGACAATTTCACTTAAGTGAAGTTTTTGGGTTGCGTATAAAACTATTGTTGAATAGAGAATGGCAAAACTTAAAGTCGAAAACATCTGAATTATCGACAATGAGATTGTTGTTTTTTTTATCATTTTATTTCCCCTAAAAAAGGAAAAGCCCGATAAGGTTTTTGCCTTACCGGGCTTTTCTATTAGGAGATTTACTACTTAAACATTACGTTCACCGGAAGGCTTAAACTTTACAGGCCTTCCAAAATAACAAAGAAAGCCATGCGTCAATTAGGTTTATAATGACGATGGCTCA
>PLMI01000120.1 GCA_003142435.1 Coxiellaceae bacterium
TGAAAGGGGAAAAATGCGCGGAACTCGGTTCCCAATTGGCTTTAGATAAAGCATGAACAGATGGTTTTTTGCTATTAGTTTATTTTAGTCAAGATACTCCAGCTATCTTAAAATCAAATAACGAGCTTTATCTAAAAGAAGAAGTTCAAGCTGAGTGATTGATACGTAATATTGGAAATTTCTCGCAATTTCTTGAAGTGATAAGTTTTTCTAATGGAAGTATTTTGTAAATTATTTTTTTAACAATTCATCAACCGCGCTTTCTAAATCAGCAAATACAGGAATGCCATCTAATTCTTGCTCTGCCAAAGACAAAGTGTAAATTCCATTTCCCGTTTTTACTATCCATACAGGACAACCAGCTGCTTTCGCTGCCAAAACATCGCGCAAAGAATCGCCGATTGCTAACATTTCTTCTGGATCAACATTAAAAGATTTGGCAATATCGAGTAATAAACTTGGCTATGGTTTCCGACAAGAACAATTGCTATCAGGTCCATGAGGACAAAAGAAAATGCCATCTAAATGTCCGCCAACTTTGGCCAATTCTCGTTGCATTTTTTCGTGAATCTTTGCCAAAGTATCTAAAGAAAAATAACCGCGCGCTACACCAGATTGATTGCTTGCGACAACAACTTTGATATTTGCTTTATTGAGTTTCGCGATAGCCTCTAAACTTCCAGAAATTGCCTTCCATTCTTCGGGAGATTTGATGAATTCTTTGGAATCTTCGTTTATAACGCCATCGCGATCAAGAATGATTACTTTAAACTTACTGGCCATCATCACCTATGGCTTCTACTGGACATACGTCCTTAGCTTGAGCACAAGCATCTTTCTCTTCCGTTGTTTTTGGCTGGTTATAAACAAAAGCCATGCCATCATCTCCCATTTTAAAACATGCTGGAGAAATATCTACACATTGTGTGCAACCTATGCAAGTTGTATCAGCATAGTACATACCCGGAACACAAGAGGGGGTTTTGTTATTTTTATCTGGCATTATTTTACACTCCTAAAAAATATTGCGTTAAAAAAAATGGGCGAAGTCATCCTCGCCCAAGACTGTTTTTAGAAATATTAATTATAATAGCGGAACTATGAGTAATGCTACTATATTAATAATTTTAATTAATGGATTAATTGCAGGACCCGCTGTGTCTTTATATGGATCCCCAACAGTATCTCCAGTAATTGCGGCCTTGTGAGCATCACTACCTTTAGCGCCACTATTGCCAAGCTCAATGTATTTTTTAGCATTATCCCATGCCCCGCCACCTGTAGTCATAGAAATTGCCAAAAATATGCCTGTAACAATGGCACCCATTAAAACACCTCCTAATGCTTTTGGCCCAAGCAGAATACCAACAAGCAGAGGAATAAGAACTGGAAGTAATGATGGCACGATCATTTCGAAAATTGCCGATTTAGTTAAAATATCAACAGCACGAGTATAATCGGGTTTAGCAGTTCCCTCCATAATACCTTTGATGTGCTTAAACTGACGTCTTACCTCAATTACCACTGCCCCAGCCGCTTTTCCAACAGCCTCCATTGCCATAGCAGCAAAAAGATAAGGAATTAAACCACCGATAAACAAACCAATAATTACCAGATGATCAGACAAAAGAAATTCGACAGTTTTTCCTGCGGCACCTAAAGCATGTGTGTAATCAGCAAATAAAACTAATGCTGCCAAACCTGCCGAACCAATTGCGTATCCTTTAGTAACAGCTTTGGTTGTATTGCCCACGGCATCAAGAGCATCCGTGATTTTGCGAACATCGCTTGGCAATTTAGCCATTTCTGCAATACCACCGGCATTGTCAGTAATAGGGCCAAAAGTATCTAAAGCAACGATAATACCTGTCATAGAAAGCATAGCCGTTGCCGCAATCGCAATGCCATATAAACCGGCAAGCCAATAAGAACTGTAAATACTGGCGCAAACTGCAATTACAGGATATCCAGTTGCTTTCAAAGAAACGGCCAATCCCGCGATGATGTTAGTTGCATGTCCTGTAGCAGATGCCGCAGCAACTTTTTGCACGGGGCGCCTTTCAGTTGAAGTATAGTATTCTGTAATAATAACCATTAATGCAGTTAGCACAAGGCCAACGACAGCAGAGCCAAACAACCTCATAACGCTTAAGCTAGGATCAGCAGCACTTACGTCTCCCATTATCCATTGAGTTATGGGATAAAACATTATGAAAGCAAGAATTTCTGCGACAATCAATCCGCGATATAAAGCGCGCATAATTCCTTTTCCTTTGCGGATTTTGACAAAAAAACATCCAATAATTGAGGAAATGATTGCGCTCGCTCCTAAAGTTAACGGATAAATAACTGCTTTATCTGCCATATTCTGCAATGCCATTGCACCTAACAACATAGTTGCAATTATAGTGACCGCATAAGTTTCAAAAAGATCTGCCGCCATACCGGCACAGTCACCAACATTATCGCCAACGTTATCGGCAATAACAGCTGCATTACGCGGGTCATCCTCTGGTATGCCAGCTTCCAATTTTCCAACAAGGTCTGCACCTACATCTGCGCCCTTAGTGAATATTCCCCCGCCAAGCCTTGCAAAAATAGAAATCAATGAGCCGCCAAAAGCAAGCCCCACCAAAGGTTTTATTACAGTTGAGAGTGGTACATCAGATGGGCTTAAATAAATTAAAATAGCATAATAGCCGGCAACCCCGAGAAGACCTAAGCCCACAACTAAAAGACCGGTTATAGCTCCTCCATTGAAAGCTATCTTTAAGGCATCATTTAAACTTTTGCGTGCGGCTTCAGCAGTTCTCACATTTGCACGCACGGAAATGCCCATACCGCAATAGCCAGCAGCTCCAGACAATATAGCACCAATAGCAAAAGCGAAGGCGGTTGCCCAACCAAGCACAGGAATAAAACCAATAAGTAAAAATAAAATAACCCCAACGAAAGCAATGGTTGTATATTGGCGATGCAAATAAGCCATTGCACCCTGCTGAATGGCAGAAGCAATCTCCTGCATTCTTTCATTTCCCGTTGAATGGGATAAGATCCATTTACTTGTAATAACTCCGTAACAAATTGCAATTAAGGCGGCAACTATTGTTAACCAAAGGCTTAGTGGCATAAGGCTTATCTCCGATAAAATAGACTTCTTGCAAAATACTTGGTTTTGAAAGAAGTCTAATAAATAAACAGAATATAAAAAATAATGAATACGTTATGTTACCTATAATTATAGACATCATATTAAATGTTTATCTCAAGAATGACAAGCATAAGCAATACCACTGACTCACCTCCCAATTATCATCTTTTTTCTAAAATTTCACTCACATAAAAATATACATTTCCTGTATTGACATAATTATTATTAGCCAATAATGTTATCTTAGAATCTTTTTTGTTTATTTCTTGGTAGATAATTATCTAATTATAACATTTTTGATAATAATTAAAGGAGTCACCACGCCTATGTTTTGGAAACAGGTTTTAAATGAATTTTTAACCAAAAAGAAAGCAGATAACAAAAACAGTTATGTTGCACTTGTGCCAAATATCAAAACTAAAATTCTAAAATCCTATGACCTTGGCCCAAACTTTGTCGATATCTATTTTACAAAAAGAGAGGCTGAGTGTATGCTCTTGACATTAAAGGGAAAAACCATAAAAAGCATCGCAGCCTCTTTAAAATTATCTCCAAGAACCGTAGAATTTTATATTAAAAATATGAAAATAAAATTGAGTTGCCATACAAAATATGAATTGATTCAAGCCATTCAGCGGAGTGATTTCATCAAAAACCTCGATTTTGATATTTAAGAACCTGTTTAAAATCTATGCAGCTAACACCCCCTCTTCATAAAGATGAAATTCATATTTGGTTGGTAAACAATACTCAAATACCTAAGGAACAATATGCTGACTTTTTACATATTTTATCAGAAGAAGAGATTGAGAGAGCTAATCGATTCGTTCATGAAAAGCATCGCAACAATTATATCATTGCGCATAAAGCTCTAAGGATTCTTTTGGCGAATTACTCAAAACAAACTGCAAAAGAATTGGTTTTTAATAAAAATAAATATGGCAAATTATCTCTATCAAAAAAAATAAATATACATAATATTCAATTTAACATGGCCCATTCGCATAATTTAACCGTTTTTGCGTTTACCCATGACCAGTCAATTGGCATTGACATTGAGTTTATGCGCAATAACGTTCAAATAGAAAGCATCAGCCAAAGATACTTTTCTCTTCAGGAAAATAAAAACCTGTCTATGCTAAATACAAAAGAAAAATCACAAGCATTTTTTAACATCTGGGCAAGAAAAGAAGCTTTCATAAAGGCAATTGGCTTAGGCCTATCGTACCCGCTCAGCAAATTTGAAGTAGACACCAGAATCATTTCAAAAAACGAAGCTGTTGCACAAATTGCCTTAAGTATTAACGATGATTATTATGAACAGCAAGAATGGCATTTATATTCTCTGCAGTTGGAAGAAAACTATGCAAGTGCTTTAGCAATAAAAGGTAAAGAAAAGAAAATAATGTTCTTTAACTGGCGACCATAAAAATTTTAATTCTCGAATGCTTTTACTAGATATTTATACCTTCTAAGCAAATGGCTTACCGCTCTCGCTGAAATAACATCGTTCACGGGAAGACAATACAGACTATTTTTCAAACCGATACACAATAATAAATTTTTGCGCTTGAATTTAGCCGAGTATAAATATAAAATTTTATTTACCTTTCACCATTACCACGCAAAAAAAATGCCTACTGAACCAACATTAATAAGTTTTGTATTAAGCGCCGGACCAGTTGTCAAAGTAGTACTGCTAATTTTGCTGCTTGCCTCGATGATTTCCTGGACTATTATTTTTCAACGTTGGTTTGTTTTTAATAAAGCATTTAAAGCAATTAAAATGTTTGAGAGTCGATTTTGGTCAGGCGGCGATTTAGTAAAGTTTTATCAGGAATTGCAACTTCGTAGTGAAAAATTAAATGGCCAAGAACACATTTTCCACGCTGGCTTTAAAGAATTTGCTCGTTTAGGACAGCAGCAAAATCTAAGCGCTGACTCAATAATTGAAGGAGTACAAAGAGCAATGCGCATAGCTCTTTTTAGAGAAAACGACAAGCTAGCGCAGAACTTATCATTCTTGGCAACAGTTGGTTCTACAAGTCCCTACGTTGGCTTGTTTGGCACGGTTTGGGGAATTATGACTTCATTTCGAGCGTTAAATTTAGCTGAACAAGCGACCATCGCAATGGTTGCTCCTGGAATTTCTGAAGCACTAATTGCGACGGCTATTGGACTTTTTGCAGCTATACCTGCTGTAATAGCTTACAACAAATATGTCGACTCTGCAGAACGATTGATGAACCATTACGATACCTTCAAGGAAGAGTTTTCCAATATTTTATATAAGCAAGTGCATTCTTTAAATAACCTTAGAGAAATGCAACATAAAGGAAAAAATAGCAAAGAAGACGACGCTGAAAACAATGCAAAGACACAAGAAGAGTAAACGGCTTGCCGAAATAAATGTCGTGCCTTACATTGATGTAATGTTGGTGCTTCTGGTAATCTTCATGATAACTGCACCCTTACTATCTCAAGGCGTAAAAGTGGATTTGCCTAAAGCCGCTGCGGAAAATATAGATCCCAAATTAAAAGAACCAATTATTGTTTCTGTTGATGCACAAGGTATGTATTATTTAAATATTGCAGCAGATCCTAACAGGGCGATAACTTCGGATATTTTACAATCACTAGTGAACAATTCACTGCAGCAAAGTAATGCAGCTCATCAAAAACGCCAGGTGCTAGTAAAAGGCGACAAAAACGTTAATTATGGAAAAGTAGTAACCGCGATGGTTTTGCTGCAACATGCAGGAGCAGAAAGCGTTGGTCTTATTACCAATCCGGAACCAGACGCAAATCACGAGTCAGGAACCATTTAGCCTTAACAAGGTGGTATCCTGCATGTCAAGCGTATTAAGAGCGGCATGCCTTCAACTCATCCATGATTACCCAAATCTCCAACGAGTCGTTGGAGAATTAGGATGGAGACATAATTTGACAATTATAGCAAAGATTGAAATAGCGAGAGGTTAATAATTATGAAAAAAAATATTGGTAGTAATTTTGATGATTTTTTAAAAGAAGAAAATTTATTTGACGATGCCGAAGCTATTGCTATCAAACGAGTTCTTGCTTATCAAGTACAAGAAGAGCTAAAAAAGAAACATATAACTAAACAAGCTATGGCAGACCAAATGCACACTAGTCGTTCTTCATTAGATAGATTGCTCGACCCTACTAACACGAGCATTACCTTAAAAACATTAGTCAAAATTGCTCATGTTTTAGATAGAAAAATAAAGTTTTCCTTCGCTACTCGATAGTTTTTTACCCTTACCTATTTTACTAGATTAATTAGCTGCCCTTGCATAAATACCCCAAAATAGGGTATAATAATACTATGCAACAAACTAATGACATATATGAGGTTACAATTTCGGATGCTGCGATAAAACAATTGCGGCAAACGCCCATATATATCAAAGAAAAATTATATAAATGGGTAGCTCAAGTAAAATTATTGGGTCTATGTGAAGTACGAAAAATAAAAAGCTACCATGATGAGCCATTGAGGGGTAATAGATTAGGACAACGATCAATAAGATTAAACAAAGCCTATCGAGCTATATATGTAATACAAGAAGATAAAACCATTAAATTTGCGGCGATTAGAGAGGCGAATAAACATGACTACTAAATCAGACAAAACATTACAAATATTAGAAAACATTATTGGTTATAAACCAACATTTGGAACTATGTTATGCGCAATTCGCGAAGCAGAAGGCCTGACACAGGCAGATTTCGCTAAACTACTAAAGATAACGCCTCAAAAACTCTGCGATATAGAAAAAGGGCGCCGGTTCGTTAGTCCTAAAACAGCAGCTGAGTTCGCAAAAATACTGCAAGACTCCCCTGACTACTTTGTTGTGCGGTGCTTACAAGATGAGCTAGAGCGAAACAAAATTGATGTCATACTAGATATAAAACGCATTAAGCATAAAAGTACACATCAACACGCCAATGCGATATAACTAGTGCACGAACAAATGTAACTAATTTTTTGTTTTATGACCTGAAAGGTCAACCCAATGACAGCCCAGGGTGAGGATCGCGTTTTTTGCGACCGCAACCCTGGGTTTGATATGGGTTCCAAGCAATTTTGCTCTGAAAGAGCAACNNCATCGTATTTTATTTGATATTTAATCAATAATATTCGCAGCTCATCTTCATAGGTTCGCATTTTATGATGTTCAGACTGATTTACTATATAAGCCTTAACAGTATCCAATAATCCATGGCCTATAGAAAAAATGCCATATCCATTTTGCCAATGAAATTTCTGTAAATCTGGAATTTTATTTTTTATGAATTTTGTCGAAGCAATTTTTATTTTTCCGACTAAATCTGAGGAGGTAATTATTCTTGATAACCTACATAAAATATGAATATGATTTTCTATTCCGCCAATTTCATATGGGTAACATTCATAACCGCGAAGAGTTGCCGCAATGTATGGATATAGCTCAGAACAAATTTTACTGTCTAATAGCTTTTCACGATTTTTAGTGCTAAAAACGATGTGAATTATAACATATGATAACGATTGCGACATAACTGGTCTAATTAATCATATATAAATTATTAAGAAGATTTATGTATTATTTTTGTTTTATGGATACTTGCAATACCGTGATTGATAAAATTTTGTAATAATTGGGTTTGCTCTTTCAGAGCAAAATTATTGGGGAACCATATCAACCCCAGGGTTGCGGTCGCAAAAAACGCGATCCTCGCCCTGGGCTGTCATTGGATTGACCTTTCAGGTCAAAAGACAAAAAGAGAGGTTAATAAGTATGAAAAAAATATCGTATGTTTTTAATTGCTTACTTTGTACGGTACAAAAAATTAAATTTCTGCCACAATATTGTTGAAGAATACACAAAATCCAGCCTTAAACTTATTTGTGGCACAGATTTTGCAACGCGTGAATTGAGCCAGGTTATTTGACGAAAGTAAAGCGCAGCCCGAGGGACGAGGGCGAGCCATTTCGTCAAATAATTTGGCGAAATTCACATAAGTTGCAAAATCAAATAGTTTTTTGTACCGTACAAAAAAATTGCTTATATCAAATTGAGGTTGTTATATCGTCTGCCGATGCCCTTTCGGTTTCCACGAAGGAGATATAACATTTGGCATCGTAGAGCGCTCTAGCATAGTCGCAGGAATTATTGTATACCCGCCAAATTTATCATTCACTGCATCTAATGTTTTATTTAAAGCAAATCTACGCCTGTCATTTTCTACAAATAAATCTAATTGATAGCTTTTTGGCATCGGATCTAATGCTGTAACCTGAACTTGCCAAACAGGATCTTTGCGCCAATTATCCTCAATAAATTCCTTACACATTTGATAAATATCACGGCCGTCATCTGTTGGAATTACAAGTTTATATTTCTCAGAGAGCCATCCCTCCTCAACACTTAACCCAACGTAAAATTTTTGCGCCTCCATTTCATGGCGGCGTAAACGCGCTGCCAACTTAGTACTCATATGCAGCAAATACATTAAAATAGTATTTTTATCTCGCGTTCTCGGCGGCAAAACTTTTCCATGCCCCATTGATTTTGGCGGGGCATCTTCGGTAATAATAGGCTCTGGATCTAACCCCTGGCACATCAACCAAATGCGCCTTCCTAAATTGCCAAATCTTTTCGCTAAAATACTAATAGGAATTTTTTCTATATCTTTACAAGTATAAACGCCATATTGCGCTAAAAAATTACCAATACCCTCTGCAATGCCGCAAAGTTCTGTAACTTTAACATCTCGCAAACGATCTCTTGCTTCCCATGGCGGAATTACAGTAAACCCGTCTGGTTTTTTTTGCTTTGCCGCAAATTTTGCCGTGGTTTTATCGCCGCTTATACCAATTGAGCATAAAACATTAGCCGCCTCTAAAACTTTCTTTTTTACCATTTTTCCAATGGTAATAGGATCGCCATACAATCTCTGACAATTAGTAACATCTAAAAATGCTTCATCTACGGAAAAAATTTCTAAATCAGGAGTTATATCATGCAATGCTTCCATGATATTCGATGAAATTTCTGCATAACGATAAGGACGGCTTGAGCGTTGAATGATATTGGGGCACAATTTTTTTGCCTCATAAATGCGCATTCCTGTTTTGATGCCGTAAGCTCTCGCCTCGTATGAACAAGTAATGATGCATGTTCCCTGATCGCCATTAGTAATCACAACCGGCTGCCCCTGTAACTCGGGATAATCCAATTGCTCTACTGAGGCAAAAAAAGCATTCATGTCAACTAAAATAATAGCTCTTGACCAAAACATTTTTATACCTAAAAAATAATTTTTCCGCCAGCTGGCCTGAAAGGCCAACCCAATTACAGCCCAGGGTAAGATCGCGTTTTTTGCGAGCGTAACCCTGGGGGAGAGTTAGCAACTGCCTAATTTTAACGAAGAGCGATGATGGAAAAACTACAATGCTAATTAAAAATTAATTACAATAAAAACATAAATAACAATTGCTATTTAACCCCTTCCTCAAGAAACGCTAAAAATAATTTCGCCAAGTTATCTACGGCCATTTTTGCGCCGCGTAAGGTTTGCTCGTGGCTAAGTGTTTCCGGATTTAATCCTGCGGCAAGATTGGTGATAGCGCAAACAGTAATAACCTTTAGCCCACAATGTCGAGCTATAATCGTTTCAGGAACTGTCGACATGCCAGTTGCGTCAGCACCCATTGTTCGATAAGCGCGAATTTCAGCGGGGCTTTCAAATGTTGGACCTGAAGTTGCAATATAAACGCCTTTATACAAAGTAATATTACGTTTTTTTGCGATAGCCAGCATTTTACTACGCAATTCGCTGTCGTAAGCATTTTCCATTGAAACAAAACGATCACCAAATTCATCATCGTTTTTGCCAATCAGAGGATTGCTGAACATGAAATTTATTTGATCTTCGACAACCATTAAACTGCCAGTACCCATTTCTTCACGTAAAGAACCAACGGCGTTAGTAGTTAAAATCATTTCACAACCTAAAAGCTTTAAGGTGCGTATAATTGTTTTCAAAACCTCCATGCAATTGCCGCCTTCATAAGTATGCGACCGCCCTTCCAAACACACGACGGGCACACCTTTCAATATACCGACATGCATCATTTTGGCGTGCCCAGCAACACTAGACACGCTAAAACAAGGCAATTCTTCATAAGGAATTTTAATGGCATTTTCAATTTGGCTAGAAATAACGCCAAGACCTGACCCCAAGATCATTCCTATTTTAGGGGTAAAATTATTAGTACGCTTTTTTATAATTGCAGCCGCTTCTTTTGCAAATGTTGTCATTATTATTCTCCGATATTTTTAAGATGTTCCGGACCAAAAGATTTTGGCAACAGCTCCTCGATATTTGCAGTTTCAACAACTTTGTCATTTGCACAAAGGTAAACAGGAGCATCATCAGCTATGAATTCGCGCATAAATTGTCTGCATCTGCCGCAAGGCGTACAAAGTTCTTTACCAGTACCAACCACAAGAATTGATTTAATGCGTTTTCTACCCGCAGCAATCATAGCACCGATAGCATTGACCTCGGCGCAAATCGTTACCCCAAAAGCGGCATTTTCGACATTACAACCAACATACAAAGTGTCGTCTTCAGCTAATACGCAAGCGCCGACAAGGTATTTTGAATAAGGAGCATACGCATTTTTTTTCGCTTGTAATGCCTTTTCCAACATAGTTTGCATCATAAATCACCTCTTTTACTCTAAAAAAATAAAAGGAATTGTACTTATGCAAAAGCATAGGGTCAAGATCAGCAAGCTATGCAATACCTTTGACTTCATTTAAAACGACGTTATACTAAACATTTAGGCTAATTGAAGGGATCGGGACGTGCTATGCAAAACTTCATAAAACAAAACAGCAGCAGCTTTGCCAATTTAATTTTAGAAAAATTTTTGCGTTATGTGGCAGTAGATACTCAATCCAAAGAAGATAGCAATACCTATCCCAGCACAGAAAAACAATTAGACCTAGCGAAAATTTTATTTGCAGAATTAAAGGTCTTAGGAATAAAAAATGTCACGCTAAACAATTATGGCTATGTAATCGCTTCTATTCCAAGTAATTTGCCACAAGAAAAAGCAAGCAAAGCTTCCGCCATTGCCTTCATTGCGCATCTTGATACAAGCCCCGCCGTTAGCGGCATGAATGTCCGCCCACAAATCATTAAAAACTATCAGGGCGGAAATATTACGCTCTCTGGAGATAAATCCATCGTCATCAGCCCCGAGGAAAGTAAAGGCTTAAAACTTTGCCTTGGACACGATATTGTAACCTCAGATGGAACAACGCTTCTTGGCGCAGACGATAAGGCAGGCATTGCCATAATTATGGCAATGGCAGAACTTTTCACCAAAAATCCAACCATTCCTCACAGTGAAATCAAAATTGTTTTTACTCCAGATGAAGAAGTCGGCGCCGGAACTAAATTCTTTGACACCAAAAATTTCGGAACGAAATTTGCTTACACGATAGATGGCGAACATGCTCCAATAATAAATAAAGAAACTTTCAGCGCTGACACTGCCATAGTTACGGTCTATGGTAAAGACATACACCCAGGATCCGCAAAAAATATTATGGTTAACTCTGTTCGAGTTATATCTGACATAATAAAAAAATTGCCCAAAGAAATTGCTCCGGAGACCACAGAAAACTATGAGCCCTACCTTCACCCGTATATTTTAGAAGGAAATGTCGCTAAATCTACGATTAAAATTTTACTGCGCGACTTCAAAACCGAAGGGTTGGCGCATTTAAAAAAAATTATTGAAAAAATAATTACAGAAGTACAGGCAACTTATCCCAAAACAAAAATTGAATTAGAGGTCGTTGAGGGATATAGAAATATGCATGATGATTTAGAAAAAGATCCCCGCATCACCGATTACCTGGAAAAAGCTGTTGCAAAAACCGGATTGAAGCCTGAGTGGAAACCGATTCGCGGAGGAACTGATGGTTCCAAGTTAACAGCGGAAGGAATTCTTACTCCCAATATTTTTACCGGCGGCGACAATTTCCATAGTAAAACTGAATGGGTATCAGTGCAAGGAATGCAAAAATCACTTGAAACCGTGCTTTATTTAATTGAAATATGGACAGAAACTCCTAAATAGTTTAGAAACAATAGTTAAAATAAAAAATTAAATTTCTGCCACAATATTGTTGAAGAATACACAAAATCCAGCCTTAAACTTATTTGTGGCACAGATTTTGCAACGCGTGAATTTTGCCTAAGTTATTTAAGGAAAGTAAAGCGCAGCCCGAGGGACGAGGGCGAGCCATTTCGTTAAATAACTTAGGCGAAATTCACATAAGTTGCA
>PLMI01000017.1 GCA_003142435.1 Coxiellaceae bacterium
ACATTTTAACTTTGCTCCTACATTAGAATGCACCAAACATGCAATAAAAAATATTATTAAAATCAAATACTTACAAAAAATTAGCCATTTTTTTATTTTAAGACTAATTTTTTAGGAAAATCCATCTGTTCTAACAAAATTCCACTGTGACAACAGTTGATTTATACTATAAAATTCGATTTCAATAAAATTACTTAAATATCTCATAAAGCAATAAAGCGGAGTCAAAAAATGGACAGCACAAAAAAACTGGGCAAATTACTGATTTTAACATCTGGCGGCGATGCGCCGGGAATGAACGCTACATTGCGTGCCGTTGTACGAACCGCACATTATCATAGCCTCAAAGCATACGCATGTCATGATGGTTACCAAGGTTTAGTAGAACAAAAAATTTTCCTTATGTCACCGCATGACGTTGCTAATACCATTCAGCGCGGCGGCACAATTATAAGATCTGGAAGGTCATCTAAATTCAAAGAGAAAAAAACACGAGAAGAATGCATTGCATTTTTGAGGAAAAATGAAATCGATTATTTGATTACCATAGGCGGCGACGGTACTTTCAGAGGAGCAGCCACCCTTGAAGATGAGGGAGGACCAAAATGTATAGGAATTCCTGGAACAATCGATAATGACATAGTAGGAACTGATTACACTATTGGCTATGACACAGCGCGCAATACTGCATTAGATGCCATCGATAAAATCAGAGACACTGCCTCAAGTAGCAGCCTTTATTTTTTAGTTGAGACAATGGGAAGAAGTTCTGGCTTTCTTGCAGCGGACGTTGGACTTGCCGGCGGAGCTGAATTCGTTTTGACTCCTGAATTTCCAGTCCCAATACAAGAATTAGCAAAAAAAATCCTAGCACCAAAACGCAAAAAACAAAGCTTAATTATAGTAGTTGCTGAAGGTGATGAGCCCGGACATTCAATTACGATGGCACAACTATTGCGTCAATTAACTCCTGAACTTGAATACCGTGTTTGTATTTTAGGACACACACAACGCGGAGGAACACCGACTGCTCTTGATAGAATTACTGCCTCACATATGGGAAACATGGCAGTTGAAGCATTAATTGCAGGAAAATCAAAATGTATGACTGCTGTGCAAAATGGCCAATACGTTTTAACATCTTTTCCTGATCCTTCACAACCATCACGACGACTTGCAAATTACGATTTAATCAAACTTGCCTCAATTTTATCGACATAAAATAATATAAAACCTTAATGCATAAAAACTAAAACAAAATTGCTATGGAAAAAACCTACAATCCTCATTCGATCGAACAAAAGTGGTACAAAGTTTGGGAAGAAAACAAATATTTCAAACCAGGCGGCAGCGGTGAACCCTACAGCATTGTAATTCCTCCGCCAAATGTTACCGGCAGCCTGCACATGGGGCATGGCTTTCAACTAAGCCTAATGGATGCGCTCATTCGTTATCACCGCATGCAAGGCTACAACACTTTATGGCAAGTTGGCACTGATCACGCCGGCATTGCAACACAGATTCTTGTCGAACAACAATTATTGGCAAAAGGTATAACGCGCCAGACGCTCGGAAGAGAAAAGTTTGTCGCAAAAATTTGGGAATGGAAAGAATATTCAGGAAACACAATTGCACAACAGCAGCGCCGCCTTGGAATTTCTGCTGATTGGGATCGCGAACGATTTACTCTTGATGAAGGTTTAAGTGAAGCTGTCCTGCAAGTATTTATAAAATTATACGAAGAAAAAATTATTTATCGCGGTAAGCGGCTAATAAACTGGGATCCAATTTTACAAACTGCAGTTTCTGATTTGGAAGTTATCAATGAAGAACAGGAAGGCAAACTTTGGTTTTTGCGTTATCAAATTATCGACACAGAAAATATCGAGAATGCCATAAATAATGAAACAACTCGCTGTATTGAAAAATACGAAGGCAAGTACTATTTACTTGTCGCAACAACACGTCCGGAAACTATATTTGGCGATGTGGCAATCGCTGTCCCAACGCAAACAGAATATAAAAATCTAATAGGGAAAAAAGTTTGTATTCCCTTGGCTGACAAAACAATATCGATAATCGCAGATGAATATGTAGATAAGGATTTTGGCACCGGCTGCGTCAAGATTACCCCTGCTCATGACTTCAATGACTACGCAGTTGGTAAACGCCATAATTTGCCTTTCGTAAACATTTTCACTAAAAACGCGCATCTAAATGAAAATGTACCAAAAAAATATCAGGGCATGGAACTTTTTGCTGCCCGCGAAATTATTATAAAAGATCTAATTAAAAAGAGCTTATTACAAAGCGAAATAAATCACAAACACATAATTCCCAAAGGTGAAAGAACTGGCTCGATCATTGAGCCTTATTTAACAGACCAGTGGTTTGTCGACGCAAAAAAACTTGCGGTTGCAGCAATCGATGTAGTCAAAAAAGGTGACATAAAATTCGTTCCGGAAAATTGGGCAAAGACTTATTTCCAGTGGTTAGAAAATATCGAAGACTGGTGCATCAGCCGCCAACTCTGGTGGGGACATAGAATTCCTGCCTGGTATGACGATAAAAACAATATTTACGTAGGACATGATTTAAATGAAGTTATTGAGAAATATCAGCTTGCTAAAGACTGCAAACTCACGCAAGACGAAGATGTACTTGATACCTGGTTTTCATCAGCTCTTTGGCCGTTTTCGACTTTCGGCTGGCCGGAGCAAACAGACGACCTGAAAACTTTTTATCCTACCAACGTTTTAGTGACTGGTTTTGACATCATATTCTTCTGGGTCGCGCGAATGGTGATGATGGGAATGAAATTTACTGGACAGGTTCCCTTTCACGAAGTTTACATTACCGGCTTAATTCGTGACAGCAAAGGGCAAAAAATGTCCAAATCGAAAGGCAATGTCATAGACCCAATTGATTTAATTGATGGGATAAGCTTAAGCGATTTGCTGGCAAAAAGAACCAGCAACTTACTTCACCCAGGCCTTGTCCACAAAATTGAAAAAGCAACTAAAGCGGAATTTCCGCATGGAATTCAAGCTTTTGGCACTGATGCGCTGCGATTTACGTTTTGCGCTCTTGCGTCAACGGGAAGAGACATTAATTTTGACGTTGGACGCCTTGAAGGATATCGCAATTTCTGCAATAAAATTTGGAATGCTTCACGTTACGTTTTTATGCAGATAGAAAACTTCGATTACACAGTTTCAGACGTTCAATCAAACCTCGCAGATAATTGGATCAAGTCTAAGTTACGAAATGCCATTATAGAAATTGAAGGTCATTTCAAAGACTACCGTTTTGATTTAATCGCGCAAACACTTTATGACTTTATTTGGCGTGAATACTGTGATTGGTATTTAGAACTGTGCAAACCAATTTTAGCTTCGACGAAATATAAAACTACCGATGCTCAAAAAAACAGCGCACGTAAAACTCTAATTGAAGTTTTAGAAGCTATTTTGCGGCTCGCTCATCCGCTGATGCCATTTATTACGGAAGAAATTTGGCAACAGCTTGCGCCAATTATGAAAATAGCAAATGCAAAAACTATAATGCTGCAAAAATATCCGAGCGCAGATGACTTTGTTTTAGACGAAAATGCACTTACACAAATCGAATGGTTAAAAAGTATCGTAAATATCGTTCGCACTATTCGAGGCGAAAATAACATTGATCCTGGCACATTTTTGCCTAAAATTTGGTTTAAAAAAGGCAATGAAACAGAAATTGATTTAGTACAAAAAATTGACGTTGCTCTTTTATTAACTCTTACAAAAATCGAAAATTTTGACGGCTGGGTTGAAGATACGCTCGCAATGCCTACAAGTTTCACCGATATCGTTGGCACATTGGAAATTCACGTGCAAATGTCGGTAAAAGATAAAGATGCGGAAATCGCTAGGCTTAACAAGGAAATAGAAAAGCTAGTGAAAGAAATTGAGATTCTAAATAAAAAATTGAGCAATGAAGATTTTGTAAAAAAAGCACCGAAAGATATTGTTGTAAAAGAAACTCAAAGATTAGATCAATCGCAAAACACGTTAAATAAATTACAAACCAATTTACAGAACTTGCAAAAGCAAGAGGAGTAATTACTGTGCCCTCATTCGACATCACTTCAAAAATAGAAATGCACGAGTTAACCAATGCCATTGACCAGGCAAATCGGGAAATCGCGAACCGCTTTGACTTCAAAGACACGGGAGCTAAATTCGAACTTAAAAAAGATGAGATTTTGCTAACAGCACAAAATACGTTTCAATTGCAGCAGATGGCAGGCATTTTAGAGTTAAAAATTGCCAAGCGCCAAATAGATGTACGATGTTTAAAAAGCAATAAACCGGAAGAAAGTTTAAATGAGGCAAGGCAAACCATGACCCTGCGCCAGGGAATTGATCACGATCTTGGTAAAGAAATAACAAAAATAATTAAAGACAGTAAATTAAAAGTCCAGGCAGCAATTCAAGGCGAGCAAATTCGTATTACCGGCAAAAAACGAGATGATCTACAAGAAGTCATTGCACTCCTGCGTCAACAAAAATTTGAGCTGCCGCTACAATACGAAAATTTCCGCGATTAATAATCTTAATGAGCGCGCGACAACGCGGAAAATCTGAGTGCGAAGAAGTACAGTTAACCAAAAGTGAAAGTGTATAAGGGGAAAAGAAGGTTTTGATTTGATAATCGGTATAACAAGTTGGGAATTGCATTATTTACATCTTTCTTAAAAACTCATGTTAAATTAAAGGTACTATTTACGTTGCCTAAACTATAAGCTTATAATATTTTTTTACTCAGATTATCATGATAGGCCGTCGTTGATGCAACCTCGTCGCCAGTACCGCTTGGTCTTCCTTGCCATGTTCGCGCTATACTGTTACCCAATATGCGGCAAAATGAGCCAACTACGCTAAAATGTAGCTCATCATTACTACTGGTTGCGGAAGTACAAACATTGCTAATATTTTGCAGAATTTTCTTTGTAGCTTCCGGGCTAATAAGGTTCACTTGGGATAAAAAGATAACCGCTTCGCCAATATTAGATAATATCTTTAACTTGGTGTCGTTAATGGACGTCATATTAAACGAAAACGCTTTTTCAGCTATATAGAAATTTCTCTCATGAAATGCTAGAGTCATAGAAATACAATCCATCTTTTCTTTTCCATCGCACTCTATAATCAAACAATTTTTGTTTCCATCATCTAAAGTATGTATAAATTTTATTTTTTTTTCTTCATCATCAACAATAAAAGGCTTCATAATACCTCCGCAAATTTTTTTTAGCATAATAAACATTACAATATTGTGCATTTACAACAGGGGCAACATTTTCTGTCCATGTGTTGTTCTTCGCTCAATTCATCATAGTCCATAGTAATACATATTTCATCATTTCTTAGAGTGTCCATATTTTCTCCTTCCTTAGTGACAATAGGCGTACTGTAAGGTTTTTTCAACAACTTTTTGATTTTTACCATATCTTCACTATTAAATTCAGGATTTACTATACCTTCAGGTTGTCTTATGTTTAAGACCAAAAATGGGTCATCATTTCTAAAAGGATTATAAGCTTCTTTTACATCTTCTACCATCCTTAGTGATTCCTCATCATCAAGATACCCTCCTTGTGCCTTCTTATCATTACGGTAACTAATATACGGAGAAAGTTTTTTGCAATTACAAGGAATGTAGCTTGGTTCTATGTGTGCAGCAGCTAATTCGTCTGTAATAGATTGTAGTAATATTTCCCATAAACGTACGTCGTTTTTCCCGTCAAGACCAGCAAAAGTATAAATGGTGGTTTGCTTTCCTCTTTCCCACGGGTTAAATTCATTATCTAAATGAACGTCGTTTTTTATGACCTTACAAGCTGGAAATCCAAACCTTAAAAATATCTCTTTTATAATATTCCATGCTTTTTCCATATTATTCTCGACAGAATCATTAATGGAAATCTGAAATTTCCAACCATAGACGCTAGTTACTGTTGTGATAAGACTTTTTTTTGGTTGCATAAATATGGAGTATTTATCACAACTATATATACACAAATCAGATATTTTCCCCACTTTTTCAGGAAGACTTTCTCTTAGTTCAGGGTGCCCATAATATATTTGCATGTCTTTAGAAGCTTGTATTTGGGTAAAATTCTTAAAGGAATTTACTTCTCTATACTCAAGCATAAACTTTCCCCCATAAACTTATTTATTTTTTTATATTATGACAAATAATAATTAAATTTTAACCAAAGTTTAATTTTATTTGCTTGATTAGCTGTTAAGCCAGTAATTTTTAGCTGGTTTAATCATAAGACAAACCGCTTAAATTCACTACGTTATGTTTTATGAGTACAAATTTTGATTTGTGATAACAAAAAAAATAAGTAACAATGTTGATTTACTATAAATATATGCGGATAGGCGCTTTTGAAAAAATATGTCGTTTCAATCTACGCGGGGCGCGACATACAGCTTACGCAGGGGCTCTAATAATGTAGGCAGTTTCAATCCACGCGCCCTGAAGCCATTTTCCGCCAACTTAAACCAAATGCAAGGCACTTTTGCGTTTAGTGTCACTATATGCTAAACTATTTGCATATGGTGCGAAGACAATATTGGGAAAATCAAATAGAATCGTCTTGGACGAAAAAAAATATTATTTGGCTTTCGGGCGTAAGACGTGCCGGAAAAACTTTTTTATGTAACAACTTGCCAGATATTGAATATTTTGATTGTGAATTACTTAGCACAAGAAAAATTCTGGAAGATTATGAATTATTTTTATCCACTAAAAATGGCAAGCGATTAGTATTCGATGAAATTCATAGGTTATCGAATCCCGCAGAAATTTTGAAAGTAATTGCTGATCATTATCAAAACGTAAAAGTAATTGCAACCGGATCATCAACTTTATCAGCATCAACAAAATTTAAAGATACACTCACGGGAAGAAAAAGTGAACTTTGGTTAACTCCAATGTTATTTGCTGAGACCAAAGATTTTGGTAACACTGAATTAGAGCATCGTTTATTAAATGGGGGATTACCACCGTTTTTCTTAGCGGCAGATTTTCCTAGCAAGGATTTTCAGGAATGGATGGATGCTATTTGGGCAAAAGATATTCAGGAACTATTTCGACTTGAACGCCGATACTCTTTTCAAAAATTTTTAGAATTGCTTTTAAATCAAAGTGGCAGCATTTTCGAGGCAACGCGTTTTGCCAAATTATGTGAAGTCAGTCGCGGGACTATTACTAATTACCTTGCAGTATTAGAAGCAATGTTTATTGTCCATGTCATTAAACCATTCAACTCCCATAAAGATACAGAAATAGTTTCTGCACCTAAAGTATATGGTTTTGATACAGGATTTGTTTGCCATGCGCGTGGAATTGCTCGCGAATTGCATTCAGAAGACTTGGGGCTTCTTTGGGAGCATTTAGTACTTAACGAATTGCAAGGAAGATTACAGACAAGATTAATTAATTATTGGCGTGATAAGCGTGGCCACGAAATTGATTTTGTACTTACAAAGAAGCACAAAAATGTCGATGTTCAAATAGCTATCGAGTGCAAATGGAATGGTGAGAATTTCAATTCCACTAATCTTGAGGCTTTTCGACGATCGTACCCGGAAGGAAAAAATTTTGTTGTCTCTCCGAACACCAGGCAACCATTTACAAGAAAATATGGCAACGCAGTGGTTTCTTTTGTCGATTTAGAGATGCTAATAAATGAAATATTACAATCAACTTTTACAATTTAACGATAAATATCTTTTCTTTGTCCAACAGCCACAACAAGAACTAATAATTCTTTATCGTTTATTTGGCAAATAATGCGTACATTTTGCAACCTATATCGCCATAAACCATGTTTGTTATAGAGCAAAGGTTTACCAAAACGTCTGGGATCATCTCTTGTTGCAATACGCTCTCTAAGGTAACGTAAGATATCTTTCTGTAATTTCTTATCCAACTTACGTAACTCTTTTCTTGCATGGTCATCCCACTCAACGTTCCAAATCAAGCTCTTTCTCCAATTCCTCTAACTTCCAACGCTTCGATGGTTTTTCTAGCCTGCTTATAGCTAAATAAGCATCCTCCAATTCTTCCAAGTGCTCAAGAATAGCTTCACGCACGTAATAAGTCTTAGTGCGCCCTGTTTCTTCAGCCAGCGTATTTAAACGTTTGTCTATTTTATCAGAAAGCCTTATTGATAAGGTTGCCATAAATATTTGCCTCACACACATGTAATTCATTCGTAATACAAGTATATCATGCTCGGTTTATTTCCACAATAGATTTTAACATGACATAAAGCATTGGGGGGGATACCGCCACTTAAATATATGCGAATAGGGGCTTTTGAAAAAAATATGTCGTTTCAATCCACGCGCCCACGCGGGGCGCGACGATGATAGTTTTACACCAGGAGCTACTAACATGGTTTCAATCCACGCGCCC
>PLMI01000131.1 GCA_003142435.1 Coxiellaceae bacterium
ATGTAAAAGTGATACACTATTTTACAATATAAACAACTACAAATGAGAAAAATAGATGATGATAAAAAAACCCAGAGTAAACGTTACATTTGATGAAAAAACAGTCGCGCATCTCACATCTTTAGCCAGACAAGAAAATAAATCTATATCTGGATTGACCAAAGAATTAGTCATTGAAGCATTAGAGATAAGAGAAGATATAGCACTATCCGATATTGCGCATAAGCGTGATGTAATACATGAAAAGAGAGTCAATCATAAAGATGCTTGGAAATAAAAATAATTACACCATAGAATATCNNAATATCTTAATAAAGTCATAAAAGAAGATATTTCCATTTTGCCTAAAAAAATAAAAAATGTAATAAAAAATGCAATAGAAATTCGACTTGTAAAAGATCCTATTGGCTTTGGCAAACCTTTGCAATTTAGCTTAAAAGGACATCGAAGATTAAGAGTTGGCAATTATAGAATTGTTTACCGAATCGAAAATGATTGCAATAAAATACTAATTGTTGCAATAAAACATCGAAAAAATGTATATGAAAAAAATATAATTCTAAGAACTAAAAAGTTCCCTGCTACATCGATCCAATAATTACGTTACAACAATAAATGGAATTATTTTAATAAATTTTTTCCTACCATAAATACGCTGAAAGCGTTATATATCATAGCCCAGGGTAAGCGAGTGTTTTTACGAGCGTAACCCTGGGNNCCTAATTTTAACGAAGGGCGATGTGAAAATAGCTACTAAAGTAGAAATTGCAATGATGCCAAGAAAACTCTATCCCCTAAATACAAAATCCTTCGCTCTAATTCCAGCCAACCACAAACAGGCAAAATAAATAAGAAAGGCACCAAGGCATAACAATCCTAGATGCAATACTCGATTGATGGAACTCCAGGCAATCCAAGTTTGAAAACTGTAAGAATAGAAAAACAGAAACGCTGACATAACTGCATTAGCAATTAAAAGGCGCAGCCAAAACAATGGCCATCCCTTTCCCGGCTGATAAAAATTCTTGCGGCGTAGCAAATAAAATAAAAAACCAGCGTTGATAAATGAGGTGAGTGAAGTTGCTAAAGCAAGGCCTGCATGAGCTAATGGAAAAACTAAAATTGTATCTAATACAAAATTACTGACTGTCGCTAATACTGCTATTTTTACCGGAGTTGTTATATTTTGGCGCGAATAAAACGCTGTTGCAAAAACTTTAACCATCATAAACACAGGAATTCCAAGCGTAAATCCAAGCAAACTTCGCCGTGCCATCTCAACAGAGTAAACGTCAAATTTGCCATGCTGAAATAAAGTTGTAAGAATTGGATCCGAAAGCAATGCAATGCCAAATGTTGCCGGAAGCCCTATTAACAAAATAAAACGCACTGCCCAGTCAATAGTTTTAGAAAATTCCTCAGTAGAATTTGACGCATATTTACGCGATAAATGCGGCAAAATAACCGTGACAACTGCAACGCCAAAAACACCAATCGGAACTGAAGTCACGCGATCTGAAAAATATAACCAGGACAAACTGCCCTGGCGCAAAAATGACGCAAAAAATGTATCGATCAACACGCCTAATTGGCCAACGGAAACACCAAATACAGCCGGCAGCATCAGCTTCATGACCCGCTTTACGCCTTCGTCTTGCCAAAAAANNATAAAAACGGCAGCTGAAATAACAACTGTGCTAAACCGCCAAGAAAAACACCCCAGGCCAGAGCTATGATTGGCTTTTGAAAGTATGGCGCCAAAATAATAGCTGCTGCAATCATTGCAAAGTTAAGCAAGTTCGGTGTAAACGCCGGAATACTAAACTTGCCATAAGTGTTTAAAATGCCGCTGATATAAGCCGTTAACGAAATGAAAAACAAATATGGAAAAGTTATGCGCAACATCGTTTCAGTCAATCCCAGGCGAGTTGCATCATGAATAAACCCGGGAGCAAATACTAAAACTAAAAGCGGAGTTATCAAAACAGCAACTGCAGTAACTAAAAACAGCACTACAATTAAACTTCCCGCCATGCGGTTTAGAAAAAGGCGGATTTCATCTTCTGAGCGCATTTCTTTGTATTCGGACAAAACCGGAACAAATGCTTGTGAAAAAGCACCTTCAGCAAAAAGTCGGCGTAAAAAATTGGGAATTCTCCNNCGCAGATAACCGCTAATGCGTGACGTCAATGTCATTAAAGATACGGCAAATGTAGATTTGAGAAGATTCTTTTTTTTACTTAAGCTATTACTTGCATTATTGTTATTTACATCGCTCATTTACTTAACCCAATCTGTGCAAAAGCTCTAATAAATCATCACCAAACCTTTTTTCCAATTCTGCACTAATTCTCAAAAACCAAAAGTTATCATTTGCCAATTGCCTGCATTTTACGGCATCTTTTTCCGTCATAATGACAATTGCATCATCCCCGAAAGAAAGGTCTTGAGGCTTATAAAAATAGTGATCAGGAAAAATATGCTCTTCGAATCTCAAACCGGATTTTCGTAAAAAATTAAAAAATTTCTGCGGATTTCCAACGCCAGCAACTGCATGTATTTTGCTTACGCCAACAAAATCTGTAACATCTTTTTTCTGTTCCTTATTTTTCAAATTTTGCAAAAAAAGCGTGTTAAACCACATTGCATACTTACCATTACTGGCTTCTCTTTTGTTTTCACCAAAATTTTCCACCACAAAGCCAACCGATTGCAATTTTTTTACCGGTTCCCTTAAAGGGCCCGCAGGCAACAAATAACCATTGCCAAATAACCGTCCGCTGTCAATTACTGCAATTTCTATATCTCTTCCTAATGCGTAATGCTGCAAACCATCATCACTTATCACAATATCGCAATCACTGGCAGCTGCCAGCAATGTTTTTACAGCTAAACATCTATTTTGCGAAATCACCATTTTGCAGGCAGTTCGCTTGACAATCATCAGCGGCTCATCGCCAACATCGTAAGCATTGCTATCTTCTGTAACTAGTATTGCTCTTTTATTCAATCTTCCACAATAACCACGGCTTACAACTCCCGGGTTAAAACTATGCTGGCGCAAAAAATCAATTAACCAGATAACAAGAGGAGTTTTACCCACGCCCCCAACGGTGATATTGCCAACAACAATTACGGGAACAGGAAATTTCCTGGTCCTAAATATTTTGCTGCGATAACAAAAAGAGCGCAAAGATATGATCAAATAATATATGAGAGAAAAAGGCAAAAGCAAAAAACTCCATAGATTTTTTTGCTGCCAAAATTTAGGTTGTTTCATTTCCAGGCCTCCTTTTTTTAACTCTAAACATGATGCTTATCCTTGAATTGCATTTTATATAATTTGGCATAAGTTTTATTTAACTGCAGTAATTCAACGTGATTACCTTCTTCTACAATGTGCCCGCGATCAACAACTATGATTTTATCAGCGCGTTCAATAGTCGAAAGCCGATGTGCAATAACCAAAGTTGTTCGTTTCTGCATCAGTTCAACTAGAGCTTCCTGAATGTGATACTCTGATTCAGTATCCAAAGCTGACGTTGCTTCATCTAAAATCAAAATTGGCGCATCTTTTAACAATGCCCGAGCAATGCCAATTCGCTGGCGCTGTCCCCCGGAAAGCAATACTCCATTCTCACCAATTAAAGTATCTAATCCATTCGGTAATTGCCTTATAAAATCTGCAATATGCGCAGCTTCCGCCGCTTTCATTATTTTCTCTTCATCGCAATTTGCAAACCCGTAAGCGATATTTGCTGCCACAGTATCATTGAATAAAGTTAAATTTTGCGACACAAAGGCAAACTGCTTGCGTAAATCTGCAAGTTTATAATCGTTTATATTGATGCCATCAATATAGATTCCACCAGATAAAACGTCATAAAAGCGCGGCAATAAACTCACTAACGTAGTTTTGCCTCCGCCAGATTTTCCTACAAAGGCAACAGTTTTCCCAGGTTCTACAGTAAAATTAATGTTATGCAAAATATCTTTTTTAGAGCGTGAATATTTAAAACCTACATTTTTATATTCGATATGCCCCGACGCCCGCTCTAAGTGAACTACTCCCAAATCTTTTTCTGTTTCTTTATCTAGTAATCCAAAAATACTTTGCGCTCCGGCAATTCCTTTTTGAATATCACCGTTGACTTTTGTAAGCCGGCGCATAGGAGTAAGCAATCTAAGCATAGCAGCAACGATTGCACCAAAACTTCCTACGGTTACACCCATTGAAGGCAGCGTTGCGATATAAACTATTATAGCGATAGGCAATGCTGCAATTACCTGGACTAATGAAGTGCTGATTGAATTAGTCATGACAACTTTCATTTCACGATGCCGGTTTAACTCAGCAGCATTATTAAATTTTTTGAGCTCATATTTCTCACCGCCAAAAATCCTTACTACGCGATAACCCTCTATGCACTCCTCTGCAATATGCATTACCTCTCCAACCGTTTTTTGCACATTCGAACTCAAAGTGTGCAAACGCTTGGAAGTAAATTTTATAATCACAGAAACAAGTGGTGCAGTAACCATAAAAAGTACTGTTAATTTCCAACTGAGTATAAACATTACGACAATTAAACCAATCAGAGTCAGACCTTCCTGTAAAATGGTCAACAACGCCTCAGTGGTGGCCGACGCAACCTGCTCTGTATTGTAAATTACAAGAGAAAGCAGTTTACCTGATGCTTCTTCATCATAAAAACTTGCTGGCAGATGCATGAACTTCGCAAAAACTTTTTTGCGAAAATCCATAACTACGCTGCGCCCAACTCTAGCGACGTAATAATTAGATAAAAAATATGCAAAACCGCGCACTAAAAACGCCCCAACTACTATGAAAGGCAATGAGTTTAGCAGCCATTGCTTGCGGGCAACCAATCCATCATCGATAAATGGTTTTATAGCCCAGGCAAAAGCAGAATCAGTACCGGTAGCCAAAATAGTGCCAAAAATACCAATAACAAAACACACCCAATAAGGCATTGCAGTTTTTACCAGCCGTAAATAAATAGCTAATTTACCATACTTAGGTTTAGTTCTTTTCATAACGAAGTAAATTATACAACATGCGCCTCATTTTATATATAAAATTACATTTAATCACATCATTTTCTAGTTGATTTAATTCATTTTTTTATTGACCTTGACCACACTAAAGGTATATTATTGAAACATTAAGTTTTATGCCAATTGGGGATTCGGTAAACTAACGATTTCCCCGCTTAATCCAGAGAGGATTAATAGAGGATTAACATATGAATATGGAAACCGACGTGATAAATATCTCCGTTTTGCAAAGAGACTTTAAAATAAGATGTCCAAAGAGTAAAGTTAACGATCTAAAGGAAGCAGCAAAATATTTAGACGGGAGAATGAGCAATCTTTGTAGCGGTGAATCAAATGTAAATATAGACCGTCTTGCAATTATCACAGCTCTTAATATAACGTACGATTTAATAAATCATAAAAATCAAAAATATACTTTAACGGAACGGATTCGTAAATTAAAGAGTAAGGTCGAAAAAATTTTGGCAATTGCCGATTAAACAAACTATAATATAATTCTCTGCAATATTTGCCAGTTGAAATAAATCTTGAACCGATATTTAATACTTTTAGGGCAGCGTGTTTATACTGTTGTGCATGTCTACAGTGGCGTGCTATCAATTCTACTGAGACTTAGTGAATTGATAACACGCCATGAGTAGAAAGCCTGATGTATAACCCAGACCCTTTTCTGAACTTCCGGGTTCTGAATGATATTTCACAGCGGTATTGCGGAGATTTCTTATTTTGACTCGTCAGCAAATAATTCAAAAGCGCAAATCCTTAGATTTTAACTTTCAACATAAATGTTCCCTGGAAGTTACTTATAAGATACTTTCCCTACCACAATTTCATCAGGCAATTAATGTCGGCGTGTATTATGCAGCAAATGGAGAAATCGCAACGTCAACAATAATAAATAAAATCCTTGAAACAAAAAAAAATTGTTATTTGCCTATTGTAAATCAAAAAGAAAACACTTTATTTTTTGTAAAATATAACGAAGGAGATACATTAAGCAAAAATCAATTTGGAATCTTAGAGCCTAGCAAATCTGCTGAAAATAAGGCCAATGTTATTGATCTTATCAAACTGGATTTTCTCGTAACTCCTTTAGTGGCCTTTGACGTTAAAGGAAATAGATTAGGCATGGGATTAGGATTTTACGATAAAACTTTTGCTTATAAAAAAAATAACAAAAACCAAAAGCCTTTTATGTGCGGACTTGCATACGAATTCCAAAAACTTCCTGAAATTATTCCCAATGAATGGGATATCCCTTTGGATTGCGTAATTACAGAAAAAAAGATTTATCTTGGTAGCCGCAGGCTTTAGCCTGCGCAGGATTGCGATCAAAAAACGCAGGCTAAAGCCTGCGACTAC
>PLMI01000142.1:0-777 GCA_003142435.1 Coxiellaceae bacterium
CAAATGGTAATTCTTGAATGTTTTGGTGATCGCGGCGTGCATATCGCCAAACTGTGAACGGTGGCATTCGTCAAAGATCAGCACCACATGATCAGCAAAAATAGTATGCCAGGTATTGCGTCCAATAAAACGATCCAGCTTTTGGATAGTCGTGATAATAATCCGCGCATTCGAATCCTCCAGCTGTCGCTTCAAAATCGCCGTGCTGGTATTGCTATTGGCCGCGCCTTTCTCAAACTTGTCGTATTCACGCATGGTTTGATAGTCCAAGTCCTTGCGATCCACCACAAATATCACCTTGTCTATAGCCGATAATTTGCTGACCATTTGCGCCGTCTTGAAACTGGTCAAAGTTTTCCCCGATCCGGTGGTGTGCCAAATATAACCGCCCGCATCAACGGTGCCGAGTTTTTTATAATTCGTACTGATTTCAATCCGGCTAAGTATTCTCTCTGTCGCCACTATCTGATACGGTCCCATCACTAAAAGTTGCTTATCGGTCGTGAACACACAGTAGCGGGTCAAAATATTCAAAAGTGCGTGCTTGGCAAAAAATGTTTTGGCAAAATCCATCAAATCGGTAATTGGTCGATTGGTTGCATCCGCCCACCAGCTGGTAAATTCAAAACTGTTGCTTGAGCGTTTACCCTTTTTTACCGCACCTTCATTAGATTCTTTAATGTGTTCCGAGCGAGTAGTATTGCTGTAGTACTTTGTATGTGTGCCGTTGGAAATGATAAAAAGTTGAACATATTCAAAAAGCCCCGATGAAGCCCA
>PLMI01000142.1:815-2744 GCA_003142435.1 Coxiellaceae bacterium
CGCTGACCTTCCTCTGTGACATATTGATTGATCACCTGCAAGCTATTGTCGTGAATATTATTCTTTTTAATGAGATAGACATTTTTGACCGTGCCGTCATCACGCGTCAGGTTTTTAATGTAATCTTCTTGAATGGTAGCAGTCTTTTCGGCAATGCTTTGATTTGGGTTCGCAAGCTCACCGGCAAAAAAACGCTTCCATTCGGTATCAGTAAACGCAAAACCATTGAGCTTTTCAAGTTGCAATCGAAGGTTTGCCACTAAATCAGCTTCGGAGGTTATGGGCAGATACTCGTACGCTTGCGTCTCAAGTTGCTTGATAAAAGCCTGCTCCAAATCCGCCTCGCTCTGATAATGAGCCACGCGCGCGCTGTCCACCAAATACTCCGCCACGACGGTGCTTTGCGGATTTTCTGCAACCAGATTGTATTTGTTATTCTTCATAAGTTTTGAACCCAACAAAGTCTCTCTGTAGAGCGTATTTATGCCAATATACGCTCTACAGGGAATAATACGTAAAACCAAAACATTAATTTTTAGTCCATTTTCCCGATATCTGTAAATCCAGCATCTACTGCTTTTAATTCGTTAAACGTTAAAAGCTTATTTCAGTAATACTCACATATATAACTACATTTACCCGTCGGGTGCTTTTTTGTCAACAAACACTCTACGGGAAATTTCAAGCCTTTTTGGTAATGAGCAACGCGTACACCGTCCGCCACATACTCACCCACGACGGTGCTTTGTGGATTCTCCGCAACCAGATTATATTTATTATTTGGCATATTTCTTATTTGTTTTAACTTTTTTGGCAATCTTTTTTTCTGTAGCTTTTATAACTTCCAAATAATCTTTTTCCACTGAAGACAAAGTCTTTACTTGGTACCTGCGATATTCTTTTTCGGCTTTTTCTACTGCTTTTTCATGACTTATTTTTCCAGCATCGCTTAAAAATTTTCTTCCTGTTGATTGTAAAATATTGTCTAGCTCACGAATATAATCTGCCATCTTCATTGGTTTTTGTTCTAGGGCATTAATTTCTGCCAAATCAAAATAAGCTGAAACAAGATTATTTAAAATTTTGAGCTCACTTAATTCCAAAAAATTTTTAGCAACTATCGCTTCGGCTTGAGTCGGTTGCTTACCCTTGAAATTTGTAAGTCCTGCAAATGGTTTATCTGAATCTACCCTTAGATAAATTACTTCCGCAGATAAATTACTTCCGCCGCCGTATGCCCATGAGCTGCAAAATGAAGCTTATTTTGGACAATTTTAAAAAATTTTAAAGACTCTCTTGCTTGTGGATCGTAATCAATAGCGGTTGCATACAAATCAAGCACCTGACGATAAAGCACCTTTTCACTGCTACGAATATCTCGAATTTCATCGAGTAATTCTTTCCAATAATTCCCACCGCCCAAATTTTTCAAACGATCCGAATCGATAGTAAAACCTTTGATGATATACTCACGAAGTCGTGCGGTTGCCCAAATACGAAATTTGGTAGCAACCTGTGATTTTACTCTATAGCCGAGTGATATGATAAGATCAAGATTATAATGCTCAATATCCCTAGAAACCTCTCTATCACCTTCTTTTTGAACTATTCGGAAATTCCGAACAGTTCNNCCTGGGTTAATTCTTTCTCTGTATAGATATTTTTAATATGCTCACTTATGTTAGCCTTACTTGACTCAAAAAGCTCAACTAATTGCGCCTGTGTAAGCCAAACAGTCTCACCTTCAAACCGCACATCTATGTGAGATTCCCCATCATAACCTTCGTAAATAATTATTTGGTTTTGTAATTCTTTTTTCATACAATTTCCTTGAAAGTTAAAAGCTTATTTCGGTAATATTCATATTGCTGTCTGCGAGCTAAAAGCTCCGCAGGTAAACCGATTGAAATGTCGTTCACAAGGGCATCG
>PLMI01000154.1 GCA_003142435.1 Coxiellaceae bacterium
ACTTCAGTAAAATCAAATACTTACAAAATTATCACTAAAAAACCTTGAAAACTCTCTCATATCCTCGAATTCTTATTACTTTTCATTTATTATTTCTCTTGTTATGCCATACGAAGACCTTAAAAATTTATATCAAGAAGTAATTATTGATCATAGCAAAAATCCGCGTAATTTCTGCGTTTGTGAAAACGCCAATCACATTAAAGAAGGATATAATCCTCTTTGCGGCGATAAAATAAAGTTATATGTGAAGGAAAAAAACGGCGTAATTGAAGACGTTTGTTTCCAGGGAGTCGGTTGCGCCATTTCTACTGCGTCTGCTTCTTTGATGTCTGAAGCTATCAAAGGCAAAACGGTTACAGAGGCTTTGAAGTTATTTGAAGAGTTTCAGAAAATGCTTACCGCAAAAGATAAACAACAAAAACTTGATTTTCTCGGAAAGCTTGCAGTTTTGGCAGGAGTTGCTGAATATCCAATGCGCATAAAATGCGCAACTTTAGCGTGGCATACTTTAAAAGCGGCCTTAACAGACGATAAACATGAAATAACTACGGAGTAAAGAATTTTCATGAGCGACAATACTGAACCTGAAAAAGTAAAATTAACTCGCGATGTAAAGGCGATATTAGTTCCTTTTGGCGAAGAAATTACCTTGGAAAAAGACACTGAGGTTACGATTACGCAATCTTTGGGTGGCGCTTATACAATTGTTACGGCAGGGCAAATGTTTCGCATTAGCAATCTAAATGCCGATGCCCTTGGTAAGGAACCTGTAAAAGTAAATGAGAATTTAGCTGAGAATGCGACCTTGGAAGATAAAATTTGGGCAGCGCTTAAAACTTGTTATGATCCTGAAATACCAGTTAACATTGTTGATCTCGGTTTAATTTACAGCATTGAAATTCAAAACGTTACGAAAAAAACTTTTGCGGTTTTGATTAAAATGACTCTTACTGCTCCGGGCTGCGGAATGGGTCCTGTTATCGCGGCTGACGCGAAGCAAAAAGTGTTTGAAATTGCTGGAGTTGTTGATGTTGATATAGAGTTTGCCTTTGATCCGCCCTGGGATCGATCGCGCATGTCTGAGGCGGCCAAATTGCAATTAGGTATGATTTGATAATTTAAATATTATTTTTTTGGAGGTTGTACTCCTCGCAAATAGGATCTTAGGGTATATTATGAAATTTGTTGATGAAGCAAAAATTTATGTCAGGGCCGGGCATGGCGGNNGTTGATGAAGCAAAAATAAAAGTTGAGGCAGGAGATGGCGGCAATGGTTGTTTAAGTTTTCGCAGGGAAAAGTTTATTCCGCTCGGTGGCCCTGATGGCGGTGATGGCGGCGATGGCGGAAGCATTTTTGTCGAAGCTGATCGTAACTTAAATACACTAGTTGATTTTCGTTATCAGCGTTTGTTTAAAGCAGAACGCGGCCAAAATGGCATGGGCAATCAGTGCACCGGAAAAAAAGGAGCTGATCTCATTGTGAAAGTTCCGGTAGGAACTATAGTTTATGATGATGTAACAGAGGAGGTAATTGGAGATTTAGTCGAAACACAACATAAAATATGTGTGGCACAAGGCGGTTTTCATGGGCTTGGCAATGAACGTTTTAAAAGCAGCACCAATCGCGCGCCGCGCAAAACAACAAAGGGCACGCCAGGCGAAAAAAAAGAGTTGCGCCTGGAATTAAAGTTGTTGGCAGATGTTGGATTGGTTGGATTGCCTAATGCGGGAAAATCCACTTTGATTCGCGCGGTTTCAGCCGCAAGGCCCAAAGTTGCTGATTATCCTTTTACAACGCTTTATCCTAACCTTGGAGTCGTGCGTGTTGAAAGCGAGCAAAGTTTTGTTATTGCAGATATTCCGGGTTTGATTGAGGGGGCATCGGAAGGAGCGGGTTTAGGAATACAATTTTTAAAACACCTGGCGCGCACCAGCATTTTATTGCATCTTGTGGANNTCTTGCGCCTCTTGATGAAAGCGATCCCGTTGAAAATATCAGGATTATTACGAAAGAATTGGCTAAATTTAGCGAGGAATTAGCTTCGAAAGATCGATGGTTAGTATTTAATAAAATAGATTTGTTGCCGGAAGATCAAGTGGCATCGCGTTGTGAAGAGATCGTCAAACGCACAAATTGGCAGGGTCCCATTTTTAAAATATCCGCAATTAAAAAAATAGGTACGAAAGAATTGTGTTATAAGTTGATGGAATATTTTCTTGAAAAGAAAAAAGCTATTTCATAAAAGCTATGAAGTAACTAAATTGTAATAATCTAGGCCATGGTGTTTTTTGCGAAGGTCTGAAAGCAATAAAAGCGAAGTAATTACGTGTAATACCAAACTGAAAAATTAANNCATAATTTTATTGCAGTCATTCTGGATCCCCGATAAAACCATTCGGGGATGACACAATGAAGAAGTTCATTTATATTTATTCAACAAATTCTCATACATGTAACGATTTTTTCGGTTTGGTATAATTCAGGTTAGGAAAAATAAATTATAGGAGGAATTTTATGTTTTGCTATCAATGCGAGCAAACTTTTAAAGGAACAGGGTGTGTTGTTCAGGGAATCTGCGGCAAAACTCCAAACGTTGCGATTTTGCAAGACCTTTTAATTTATGCATTAAAGGGTTTGTCTTTTGTTGCAGAAAAAACAATGGATTATAACCTTGTTACGGAAGAAATAGATAATTTTATTTGCAAAGGTCTTTTTATCACTGTGACAAACGTTAATTTTGATGAAAAGAGCATTTTTGATGCAATTGCCAAAACTATTTCATTAAGGGATGAGCTTTTATTAAAATTGCGGAATAAAAATTGTAATCTTGCTGATTTGCCTGATGTGGCAACTTTTGCTTTGGGCAGCAGCCTGGAAGATGCCATTCTTTTGGGCAAAGAGCACAATGTTTTAGATGCAAAAGAAACCAATCCCGATATTCAATCATTAAAAAGTACTTTGCTTTTTGGGCTTAAAGGAACTGCCTCGTATGCAGATCATGCGGCAATTTTAGGGCAAAAAGATGCAGCAATTTATAAATTCATCCAAAAATCATTAGCCGCTCTTTTGCGCTACGATTTATCTATAAATGATTGGATAAATTTAGTATTAGAATGCGGGATAATTAATTTACGCACAATGGAGTTATTGGATAAAGGGCATAATGAGCATTATGGGCACCCAACTCCAACACAAGTTTCTCTTGGCGTGAAAAAGGGCAAGGCAATTTTAGTTTCAGGGCATGACATGCGTGATCTGGAATTATTGCTTAAGCAAACCGAGAGAAAAAATATTTACGTTTATACTCACGGTGAAATGCTGCCGGCTCATGGCTATCCAAACTTGAAAAAATATAAACATTTTGCGGGACATTATGGCACCGCATGGCAAAATCAATACAAAGAATTCGCTGATTTTCCCGGTACAATTTTAATGACAACTAATTGTATTCAAAAACCGGCATCTGCCTACGAAAAAAATATTTTCACAACCGGCCTTGTTTCATGGCCAAATATTCCGCATATCGATGAGCGCAAGGATTTTACTCCGGTCATCGAACGCGCATTGGCTTTGCCGGGATTTTTAGAAGAGTGTGACAGGGATTTTGTTAACGTTGGTTTTGCACATGATACAGTTTTAGGAATTGCCGGTAAGATTGTTGAGCTTATTAAAAGCGGCAGAATTCGCCACTTTTTTTTAGTGGCGGGTTGTGATGGCGCAAAGCCGGGGCGCAATTATTACACTGAAATAGTCG
>PLMI01000122.1 GCA_003142435.1 Coxiellaceae bacterium
AAAACTGGACGGCCCTCATAAATATATTATTTGGAACCAATCGGCACATCGCCAGCTAAAGCGCTTTCAGCGTCATGCTCAACATCGACTAACATGAATTTCAAAGTGGCAACGCGACCGATAATGCTTTGTGCCCTGGCTGTGTCTTGAATTCCCGGCAAATCAACGCTTATGTGATTGGCACCTTGCCTTTGCACAACAGCTTCACTTACACCAAGCTCATTGACACGGTTTCTCAAAGTATTCATGGTTTGATCAAGAGCATAATCAATAACTTTAAAAACCGCAGCATCGGTCATTTCGATATGCAATTTGTATTCATTTTTAACTTCATTTTTCTCAATCAGGTAGTCAGGTAATCTAGACTTTAAAAAAGATGCTGCCCGACTTAAATTATCGCTATCGCGAAAACGGATTAAAACACCATGTGGCTGCAAACGTTCGATGCCGGCGTAGCGAATACCTTCTTCGCGAAGCTGTTCGCCTACAGAACGCACATCGCCATCTTCACGCGCTTTAATTAAGCTGTCTGTATCTACTTCGAGAAGAAAATGCACACCTCCGCGCAAATCCAAGCCTAACTTCATCGGAGAAGCGCCGAGAACTGCCAGAAATCGCGGCGTACGAGAAGCTAAATTAAGGGCAACTGTATAATTATCNNCCCAAAGCAGTTTTAATAACGTCGCGCGCTTGTAATTGCGTGTCCGTATCGGAAAAACGGAATAGTAAATTTTCAGCAGTTTGCTCAACTTTGGTATATTTTAATTTGTGCTCATCCAAAGCTTTTTTGGCCTCTTCTAAAGTAAGAGTATTTAGAATGGCCGTGCCTGTCGCAGAAATTTGCACAGACGGATCATCGCCATATAAATTCGGCGCGCCGTAAATCAATCCAATAATTAACAGCACAACCAGCAATATATTTTTCCATAGAGGATAACGATTTTGCATATTAAAACCTTCGCTCTCTTAAACTAAAAATCGTAACTTTCCAGGTAAAAGTTGACCGTTAGTGGGCGTTTCCATAAAGTACCTGGTTATTAATCATTCCGCGCTTTTAATAGTTCCTTTTGGCAACACTGCAGAAATTGCATTTTTGCGCATACTAACATTAACGTTTTCTGCAATATTTACCGTTATAAATTCATCGGTGATTTTCTCAATCCTGCCGAGCATTCCAGCTATTGTTACAATCTCATCGCCTTTTTTCAAATTGACCATAAGTTTATTGTGTTCTTTTGCTTTCTTGGTTTGTGGCCTTATCATCACAAAATACATAAACAAAATAAAAATAATTAGCATCGGTAGCAACGACATCAAGCCGCCGCCACTGCCTGATTGCGAAGGCGCGGCAACAGTTCCTATAGGAGCTGCGGCATAAGCGCTTGTAATGCCTAAAAAAGTTCCTAATAACGCAAGCATTTTAACCATTTTTTTCCTCTCCAAGATATAATTTATAAAATTCAGAAACAAACTTGTCTAATTTACCCTGTTCTAAAGATTTTCGCAAATCAGACATCAATTTTTGATAAAAATAGAGATTATGAATTGTATTTAACCTCGCGCCTAAAATTTCACTACAACGGTCGAGATGATTTAAATAAGATTTAGAGTAATTACTGCAAGTGTAACATGAACAATTTTCATCAAGCGGCGATAAATCATTTTTATATTGGCTATTGCGGATGCGAACAATGCCTCTCGACGTAAAAAGATAGCCATTGCGCGCATTGCGCGTTGGCATTGCACAGTCAAACATATCCACCCCGCATTTTACGCCCTCGATTAAATTTTCCGGCGTACCAACTCCCATCAAATAACGCGGTTTGTCTTTCGGCAATTTTGACTTTAAATGTGTCAATATTTTGAACATTTCCTCTTTTGGTTCGCCAACGGAAAGTCCTCCAATTGCATAGCCATCGAAACCAATTTCCAAAAGTCCTTCCAATGACCTTTCACGCAAATCTTCAAAAACTCCACCTTGTACAATACCAAAAAGAGCTGATGGATTACCTTCGTGCGCCTTTTTGCTTCGAGCTGCCCAGCGCAAAGAAAGCTCCATGGATTTTGTTACTACGTCTTTGCTTGCAGGATAAGGCGTGCATTCATCAAAAACCATAACGATATTGGAACCTAACACGCGCTGCATTTCCATCGACTTTTCAGGCGTTAAAAAAATTTCAGCGCCATCCACGGGCGAGCGAAAACATACGCCTTCTTCTGTGAGACTGCGTAATTTGCAAAGGCTAAAAACTTGAAAACCGCCGGAATCAGTCAAAATCGGTCCCGACCAATTCATAAATTTGTGAAGGCCTTTGTGAAGCTGAATAATTTGCGCACCTGGCCTTAGCATCAAATGAAAAGTATTACCTAAAATAATTTCGGCACCAATCGCTTTAACCTCTTCCGGTGTCATGGCTTTGACGGTCCCATAAGTTCCAACCGGCATAAAAGCCGGAGTTTCAACTGTGCCAAAAGCGGGAAATGTTAAACGGCCGCGCCTCGCGCTGCCTTGAGTTGTAAGCAATTCAAAAAGCATAAAATAAAAACATAAAAAATTGAGAAAATAGATAACAAAAAAAGACTTTAATGGAAAATAATAAACTAAAAATGATAATTTTTGGGATATTTTTTGTGTTTTTTGTAAGTATTTGNNATTACATGTTTTTATTCATTTTTCTCTATTTTGAAAGGGGTAGGAGCGCAATTAGTTGTCATATTGAAGCAAAAGAGCGAAAAACACTGTATTGGTTTTCTTAATTTAATATGTAAAGATCTGCACCAAATTATTTTTACTGTCGCGCCACATGACAATTACAAACAACAATAGTTTGCATGATAAATTCTTTAAAACTTTAATGGCAGAACCAAAAGCCGCCAAAGAATTTTTGCAAAATTACTTATCGGAAAATATAAAAGCACAA
This sequence comes from Coxiellaceae bacterium, assembly GCA_003142435.1. Classification (GTDB taxonomy): domain Bacteria; phylum Pseudomonadota; class Gammaproteobacteria; order UBA9339; family UBA9339; genus FEN-1226. The sequence continues at coordinate 2,922 of PLMI01000122.1, forward strand.
ATCAATTTAGATACTTTACAATTACAAAAGGAATCATTCATTGATGAACAATTACGCTCTCGTTATGTTGATTTACTTTATTCCGTGAATTTTAAAAATACTCGAGGGTATGTTTACGTGTTATTTGAGCATTTAAGCAATCCCGATAAATTGATCGCATTTCGCTTATTCAAATACATGCTTAACATCATGGAACACCATCTGTGCAAAAACAAAGACAATAAAAATAATGCACAACTGCCGATAATTTATCCAATAGTTTTATATACAGGTCACAAAAAATATACATCTGCAANNTGAAGAGAACAAAAATCTAGCTCAAGACATTTTTTTAAAGCCCTATCATTTCATCAATGTGCATGAAATTCCAGATGAAAAATTAAACAATCAAATCTGGTTTGGTTTGCTAGGAAAAATTTTTAAAAATTATGGGGTAACTGGTGTTTATGTTATTCGCGCGATAAAAAGTAATTTATTTGCTTTGGACCAAAATGGCTGTATAGAATTGATTAACGCTGTGCTAAAATATGTAATAGCCTCTAGAGAAGTTAATGATCGTAATGAATTTTTCGAAGAAGCAATATCCTGTTTATCAAAAGAAAGTGGAGAAAAAATTATGACGTTAGGTGAAGAATTACGCGCTGAAGGCAGAGATCAAGGCTTACTGCAAGGTCGAAGTGATGGCCTTCGTGAAGGTATGCAAAAAGCTTTGAAAATCTTTGTCTTAAATTTACTTAAAGAAAATGAACCTATCGAAAAAATTACAAAGCTTACAGGCTTATCAGCAAATGAAATTAATAAGATGAAAACTGAAAAAAATTCTACACGATAAATAGATAAAATTAATAAGGCACTTCATCTTATTTAAAACATAAAAAATAAATATTATGCCACATCACAAATTAATTATTCTTGGTTCCGGTCCAGCCGGATATACTGCTGCCGTTTACGCGGCACGCGCTAATCTTGCCCCCGTTTTAATTACCGGGAATGAACCAGGCGGTCAGCTCATCAAAACAAATTCTATTGATAATTGGTCCGGAGATGTTCAAGGCGTTTCCGGATTTGATTTAATGGAACGCATGAAAAATCACGCGGAACGCTTTGAAACAAAAATAATTTCCGACCACATAACTTCAGCTGACTTGTCTAGCCGCCCGTTTAAACTGCAAAGCGGTAACGATAGTTATACATGTGACACTTTAATTGTTGCAACGGGCGCCTCTGCTAAATACCTTGAAATTCCATCAGAACAAAAATACATGAATAAAGGCGTTTCGGCGTGCGCAGTTTGTGACGGGTATTTTTTCAAAAACGCAAAAGTTGCCGTTATCGGCGGCGGCAATACTGCTGTTGAAGATGCCTTATACCTTGCTAAGCTGGCAAAAGAAGTAACTTTAATTCATCGCCGCAACGCTTTGCGCGCAGAAGAAATTCTAGTTAAGCAGCTCCTGAAAGAAGCCCAAAGCGGATCTATAAAAATAGAGTGGGATAGCGTAGTCGACGAAATTGTAGGAGATGATAACGGCGTTAAAGGATTGCGCATTAAAAACGTTGTGAACAACTCGCTTAAACAGCTTGATGTAACTGGTGTTTTTATTGCCATTGGCCACAAACCAAACAGTGATCTTTTTGGCGGTCAACTTGAAATGAACAACGGTTATATAAAAATCGCAAGAAGCGAAAGCGGCAATTTCACGGCAACGAGCGTTCCTGGAGTTTTTGCTGCCGGCGACATCTGTGATGCATTTTATCGCCAGGCAATTACTTCAGCGGGAATGGGATGTATGGCGGCGCTTGATGCGAAGAGGTTTTTGCTAGGTTAATTATTCCATTAAACATTGTTGGATAATTCGTACTTTCTGTTTTTTTGATTTGGTAGCCGCAAGCTTTAGCTTGCGTAGAATCGCGTTAAAAAAACGCAGGCTAAAGCCTGCGGCTACCGGTTAAAAATTTACATTTTAATTTTG
>PLMI01000060.1 GCA_003142435.1 Coxiellaceae bacterium
GATACCAAATGATCTTAAAAATATTTTACCCTTTGATAAGAACAATTAAAAGAGAACTTTGAGATTTATATTCAGAAAATCACTTATTTTGCTGGAAAAGCAATTGACATAACATTAAAAAATATTAACATCATTAAACAGCTTCTTTTTATTAACATTTAGATTTTATATTCATGAAAAAACTGCTCATAACAACTGCACTGCCATACGCTAATGGCCCAATTCACCTTGGACATTTACTGGAACAAGTTCAGGCCGATATTTGGGTTCGCTGGCAAAAACTTTATGGCAATGACTGCATTTTTATTTCCGGTGATGATGCTCACGGTACGCCAATAATGATAAATGCTCAAAATCAAGGCATCGATCCTGAAACGTTAATCAGCACTGTAAAAAAACAGCACGAGGCAGACTTCGCTGACTTTTATATCAGTTTTGATAACTATTACACTACTCACTCTGAAGAAAATAAACAGCTGGTTGAGTACATATATAAACAATTACAAAATAATGACGATATAGAAATCAGAACTATTGAGCAAACTTACGATCCAAAAGTAAATATGTTCCTGCCCGATCGCTTCGTAAAAGGAACTTGCCCTAGATGTGGCGCAAAAGATCAATACGGCGACAACTGCGAAGTATGCGGTGCAACTTACGCAACGACTGATTTAATTGACCCTATCTCCATTCTTTCACAAACTACTCCGATAAGAAAAACCTCAGAACACTATTTTTTTCGCTTAGATAAATATGAAACAATGCTAAAAAATTGGATTGATGAGGGAAACCATTTACAGCCGGAAGTTGCCCATAAACTTAAAGAATGGTTTAGTGTAGGATTAAAACAGTGGGATATTTCACGAGATGCCCCCTATTTTGGTTTTAAAATACCAGGAACAGCGGATAAATATTTTTACGTCTGGCTGGATGCGCCAATTGGCTATATGGCAAGCTTTAAAAATTTATGCGAACGCCGCCACGATTTAAATTTTGATGAATATTGGCGCTCTGAGAAAAACGTTGAACTTTGTCACTTTATGGGTAAAGACATAGTTTACTTTCATTCGCTATTTTGGCCGGCAATATTAGAAAGCAGTAAATTCAGAAAGCCAGATAAAATATTTGTTCATGGTTATCTAACTATAAATGGTCAAAAAATGTCGAAATCTCGAGGCACTTTTATCACTGTTAGAAATTATTTAATCGCCGGCTTCGATCCTGAGTACTTAAGATATTACTTTGCATCAAAATTAAATGATGGGGTTGATGATATCGATTTAAACTTAACTGATTTCGTTTTAAAAGTTAACAGTGATCTCGTTGGCAAAGTGGTAAACATTGCCAGCAGATGCGCAGGATTTATATCGAAAAATTTCGACAATACTTTATCTGCTCAATTAGATAATGAAAGTTTATTTGATACTTTTAAAAATGAAGGTGAGAAAATTGCTAAATCTTTTGCAGAATTAAATTTCAGTAACGCAATAAGAATGATTATGGCTCTGGCTGATAAAGCAAATCAGTACATAGATGAAAAAAAACCATGGGTTTTAGCAAAACAACCGGATTCTTTACCCAATGTGCAAGCTATTTGTACAATGGGATTGAATTTATTTAGGTTATTGATGCTATTTTTAAAGCCGGTGCTTCCCAAAATGGCAGAAAATGCGGAAAAATTTCTAAACATCGGCGCATTGAAATGGGACGATATTAAAAAGCCAATTTTAAATCATAAGATCAACAATTTTATTGCGCTTATGCAACGGGTTGATCAGGAAAAAATTAATCAATTAACATATCCGAATGAATAACCACGACTCGGAAATTGAAATCATTTTATTTATATATTTTTTCAACTGGCTGACCTGAAAGGTCAACCTAANNTTTGCGAGCCGCCCTGGGGAAAGGTTGGCAAATACCTAATTTTAACGAAGAAAAAATGAATAGCAACAAAGTAAAAAAAATATATGAGCTGCTAGCAAAAGCAATTCCCAATCCAAAATCAGAATTAATTTTCCATTCTAATTTTGAGCTTTTAATTGCGGTTTTACTTTCTNNCACACCACTGATAAAACCACTAATAAAGTGACAGCAGAATTATTTCCGGTTGCCAATACTCCGGAGAAAATGTTAAAGCTCGGTGAGAAAAAAATTAAATCGTATATAAAACCTATCGGACTTTATAACGCAAAAGCAGAAAATATCATTAAAACTTGTGCAATTTTAGTAAATCAATATAAGGGAAGAATACCTAACAGCAGGGAAATCTTAGAAAGCCTTCCGGGAGTTGGCAGAAAAACGTCAAATGTAATTTTGAACGTAGCATTTGGCAAGGAAACGATTGCAGTGGATACGCATATTTTTCGTGTAGCCAATCGCACTAAAATTGCACCCGGTAAAAATCCATTGGAAATCGAAGAAAAACTGCTGCAAGTAACGCCTAAAAAATTTTTAAAAGATGCTCATTATTTATTATTACTTCATGGTCGTTATACATGTAAAGCACGGTTACCATTGTGCCCTATCTGCCCAATCAATAAATTTTGTGAATACGATAAAAAAACGCAGGAATCCATTATTAAATAATTACATATTTCAATA
>PLMI01000075.1 GCA_003142435.1 Coxiellaceae bacterium
CTGGAATATTAGCATCAGCTCCTAATTGAGAAATTACTTGAGAAAGATCAAATCCTAATTCTGACGTCTGTTCTTTGTAATTGTCGCTTTTTACTTGCAGCTCTTTACTCTCTACTCTTAATTTTTCCAGGCATGAGTTAAGTGCCTGTACTTCATCCTGCAAATAAGCCCTTTTATGATCTAATTCTTTCAGAGAATTATCCCATTCTCCTACTTTTTGCTTTGCTAATACCATTTCAGCTTCAANNGCCAAATGCTCCTGCAACGCCGCTTGCAATTCTAAAGACATAGCAGCTGCCGGAGAATTTAGATCTGCAAGAGTTTGCAATAACACATTGTGATTTTCACGCAAAGCAACCAATCTGGTTTTAGCTCGCTCAGTATTCTGCTGTAAATAACCAACTTGGCTTTGTAATAATTCTAAACGCATAGCTATTGAATCTTTTAATTGGCGATCATTTTCAACTCCTTCTCTAGCTTTATCTACAATCTGTTGGTACTCATCACGTTTCTCCGACAAAATTTTACGCTCATTGTTGATAGTTTCCTTTTTAATAACATATTCATCTAATTTAAGCTTTTCACTATTTAACCTGGTTTTTGCATCTAATAGCGCATCTTCATGAGATTTTATTTCTTGTTGCAAAATCTGTTCACGATCTCTGAGGTAATCAAAATGCTTGCGTTTAGCGCTCACTTCTCCTTGAAGTTCTCCCAGCTGCACAGTCACTGAGCGTAATTGATGCTGTAAATCGTGATACTCTTGTTCAAGAGAAACTAATTCCGTTTGTGAATTTTGCATTTCCTGTTCTTTTAACGAAATATTTTTTTGTTCCTCTGAAATTATTGATTCAAGCTGCCTCAACTCATGAGCGCGCTGTAGAATGCCTGATTTATTTGTAGTTATATTTGAATTAACTCGTAACCAAGAGGTACCTAGCCAAATACCATCTTTAGTGACCACTGATTCGTTAGCAGCTAATGCTTTTCTCAAATTGATCGCTTCCGATAATGAATCAACAACGTAAACTCCAGATAATAAGTTATCCACTCTCCATTTAGCCTTTACTTTACTATTTAAAAGTTCTGCCTTATTAAAAGAACTTTCTAACAAAGCACTATTATTATTAATATCGAAAAATACTAAATGCCCTTCTGGAACTTTATCAATTACTGATGCCAAAACATCAAGTCCTTCTATACATACTCCCTCTAAATATTGGCCCAAAACCGTCTCTACTGCTGTTTCGAAACCACTTTCCACCTCAATTCCTTGCACCAAGCGGGGTTTATCATCGAAATTGTGCTCGGTTAACCAGTTTACCAATCCACTGTCGTTCTTACCTAAAGCAGCTTGCTGTAGAGCTTCCAACGATGAATATCTTCCAAGAAGACTTTGCAATTTGCCCCTAACCGCATCAAGCTCAGAAGACAACTTATCTGTTAATTCCCGTTTCTCAGCTATTTGCTGCTGTTTTTGCAGGGAGATTTGAGTTAAAGAGTTACTTTGATCCTTAATTTCGCTTTGCTTATTGTCTAATGTGAGGATGGTATCTGAAAGATTGGCAAAATCGAATGATAATAGCTCTTCGTGTATTTTAGTTATATGCTGTGTTTCTACGGTCACCAAGTGATCTAAATGCGTAATGCTCATTTGCAGAACTTCAAAACTTTGATTTACATCTGCAGATTCAAGGTTAAACTTATCCCATTCAGACTGCCATTTATCCATTTGAGATAAAGCAAAATTGAGCTCTTGCTTTGAGCTTTCAAACTTATTTAGTAAATTATCTAAATCTGTCCTTAAAGTCGTGGATTCTTCAGATAATAACTTAATTTGCTTTAGATCATCATTTTCGTGTTGCAGAGTTTCATTGATAGACTGGTCGTTTTTCGCAAGTTCCTGCTGCAGTTGCTCTTTGCGTTCATTATCATGTTGAATTTGCTGTTCTAAACGAGTTATGTTGTTACCAATTTTATAATATTTAGTTTGAATTTCATTAAAAGCATCGTTGGAAATAATTTGCTGTTCACGGGCTTCTGCAATTTTAGCATCTGCAAAATGCAGCTCTGTTATCTTTGTTTCAAGGCCAATTTCATTTGCTTTAATTTGAGCAGTATATTCATGAAGATTTTTATCAATATTTTGCCAATATAAAGCATTTAACTCTGCGTGCAAATTCCTTTCTGTCTGTTTATGTTTCTTGTATAGTTCAGCCTTATTTGCCTGGTTTTTAAGATGAGTAATTTGTTTTTCCAGCTCTTCACGAATATCATTTAATCTTATTAAGTTCTCTCGAGTATGTTTTATCCTATTTTCCGTCTCGCGCCGTCTTTCCTTGTATTTAGAAACACCAGCCGCTTCATCCAAATAAACCTTCAAATCATCAGGTTTTGCTTCAATGAATTGAGAAATAGTGCCCTGGCTTATAATCGCATAGCTATTTGTACCAACTCCTGTTCCTAAAAAAATATCTACTATGTCTTTGCGACGGCAGTCAATGTTGTTTAAATAATAATTTGATATGCCATCGCGACCGACTTCGCGCCGAAGTGAAATTTCACTGTATTTTGCAAACTCACCACCAAAACTTGCCTCGCTGTTGTCAAAAAATAGCTCGACTGATGCTTGGCCTACTTGCTTTCTGTTTGATGAGCCGTTGAAGATCACATCACTCATCGACTCACCGCGCAATTGTTTTGCTGAACTTTCACCAAGTACCCATCTTACAGCATCGATTATATTCGATTTGCCGCAACCATTTGGACCCACAATACCAGACAAATTTGTCCTAAAATAAATCGTTGTCGGATCAACAAATGATTTGAATCCGGACATTTTAAGTTTTATAAGGCGCATATTGTAACTATTTGATTTGTAACGATTTTTTTATTACATGTTTTTCTTACATAATACCGCCTAAGATTTAGTTTGTAAATTTATAAAATAAAATTTAGAATTAATAAAATCTTGCATTTAAAGGGGGCTGTAGCTCAGTTGGGAGAGCGCCGCGTTCGCAATGCGGAGGTCGGGAGTTCGATCCTCCTCGGCTCCACCAAAAAATAAAGCATGCAGACATTGCTTAAGATTTAATTATGTGTTATATTTTACACACATTAGTATAAATGTGCGTTTTAGATAAGTTATTAATTAATAAAGGCAAAAATTATGGCAAGCGTAAATCCATTGACTATTACCCCTACAAGAATTTTGTTAGTAGAAGACGACGAGCTTTTAGGAACTGGCTTACGAGCAGGTCTTACTCAATTTGGCTATACTGTCGATTGGGTAAAAGATGGAAAAAGTGCAGTTCAAGCTCTACAAAATGAAAATTTTGGCACAATAATTTTGGACCTCGGATTACCTAAAATGTCTGGAATTGATGTATTAAAAGTAATTCGAGCGAAAAAAAATACTGTTCCTGTTTTAATTTTAACGGCTAATGATTCTTTGGAATCAAGGGTCGCTGGCTTAGATGCAGGTGCAGACGATTACATACCAAAGCCATTCGATTTAAGAGAATTATGCGCCCGAATTAGGGCTTTGCAGCGCAGAACTGCTTCTAGAGCTGTACCAATAATAATTGTCGGTGGAATTAAACTTGATCCGGCAGCTCGAAAAATATACTACAACAATGAAGAAGTTGAATGTTCACGCAGAGAATTTGTATTAATGCAAATGTTGCTTGAAAACGCCGGAAAGGTATTGACGCGAGATCAAATTACTCAGAACCTATATGGATGGGGAGACGATATAGACAGCAATGCGTTGGAAGTGCATATACATAATTTACGTAAGAAATTTGGTACAGATACCATCCGCACTATTAGAGGCGTTGGTTATATAATTGAAAAACCTGTAGACGAAGAAATAGAATAAGGTAATGGTTAGATCCATTCGTTCACATTTATTAATAAATTTAGTTATAAGCATTGCCTTTGTAGCATTTACTCTTATAGCTATTAATTTGTTATTTATTGATAAGGAATTTACTGATAATTTAAATGCGAAATTAATCTCTGATTTTGTCTCGGTTAGAACTATTTACGCAGAATATCCAAACGTAGATTTCAGCAAAACATCTAAAGATATTGTCAAATTGCACGATCAAATAATTACTCAATTCCCTCATTACCATGAGTTTGTAATAGAATCCATAACAACCAAACAAGTTTGGAGTAAAGATGGTAAATTACTAGCCTATTTACCTGTAACACCTTCACAAAACACTATTGAAAAATTGCCAAATTTTTTTAACTATCCTCAAGGATTTAGCACCATAAATTTAGGTAACATGAAATTGCGTGTTTTTGTTTATCACGATGACCTCACTCAAAAAGTATATGCAATATATGATACTTATGGGCTTTCAGACGTTTTTGACAATGACTTCGTAATAGCTACAATTTTAACTTTGTTTGGAATATCAATTTTAATAGGATTATTATTTTGGTTAATTGTTACCAAAGAGCTAACTAGCCTTACAAAAGTTACAGATGAAGTAAAAAGGCGATTGCCTNNAAATAAGACCGTTAGCTATAGAATTAAACAACTTGTTCATTAAATTGCAGGAAGCTTTTGTTCGCGAAAAGCGGTTTGCATCTGACGCAGCGCACGAGTTAAAAACTCCACTTGCTGCATTAAAAATTCAAGCTCAGGTTGCTCTTAACACAGAAAACATTGAAGAGCTACGTTCTGCATTAAAAAACATCGTTAAAGGCGTCGACAGAAGTACCCACATAATAAACCAGCTATTAACATTAAGCCGCGCTTTACCGGAAGCAAGTATCAAAAAGGAATTAGTTTCTTTGAACAAAGAAGCCTCTATAATCATCGCCGAGTCATTACTTTTTGCGAAACAAAAAAACATTGAAATAGAATTGATTGCTCCAGATAGAATACAATATATCGAAGGAAACCCAATAACTATTGGCGTATTAATAAGAAATCTTGTTGACAACGCTATTAGATACACACCAAACAATGGATTAGTACAAGTCCTTATTGAAGAAAAAGGAAGTAACGTCATATTAAAAGTTGTAGATACTGGCAAAGGAATTCCCGAGCAATTTAGAGAAAAAGTTTTTGACAGATTTTTCAGAGTCCTCGGAACGGAAGAAACTGGCTGCGGCTTAGGCTTAAGCATTGTCAAACAGATTGCCCAACATCACGATGCAGAAATAAAAGTGTCGACCCCGCCATCTGGCATCGGTTTGGAAATCGCCGTTATTTTCAAAAAGCCCTCCCTAAAAACATTGTCCTAATTATTCACAAAATCTGTGGATAATTCTGTGCGCAACTTTTAATAAAAGGAGCAAAACCCAATAATGGCGCCCTTAGCAACAAATCGATCACTTTTTATCCGATGCAAAAAATGTTTATTTTTCATAGCGTTGCCTAGAGTAACCGATCTCTTTTCTAGCATGACGATTAACAAACGAAAAATCAATAAGATAGAATTTCACCTGTGGAAAACTTGGTTTAATATGTATTAAAATCTTATCTAAATTCACCTCAAAATGATTTTATTTTGGCTTTGCTAGTCCGACAAAAACATAAAGGTCATAAAATGAATTCGCTAGAAAAAATATTTCTTAGTTTGGATGAAAGGACTTTAATTTTGACCCCTAACCGGCGTCTCACCAATTATCTTATATCTCAATTTGACATTTCACATGCCAATAGAAACGAAAAAGCATGGTTTGCAAACAAAATTTTTCCATTTGCCAATTGGCTTGAAACATTATGGAATAATTCAATTAGTGAAAAAATTTTATTGAATGAAAATCAGGAATCCCTTCTCTGGGAGCAAATAATATCGGATCATCATAACGAATTTACAAATTCAAAACAAAAATTAGCCTTTTGCGTAAAGCAAGCTTTTGACACCATACACCTTTGGGATTTAACGCTTGATAATTTTATAAAACATGTAAATGACAACCACATAACATCTCTTGAAATACGGAGTTTTATAAAATGGGCTAAAGTATTTCAAAAAATTTTATTAGAAAATAAGTTTTTGATTAATAGTACTTTACCAAAAACTTTGTGCAGTATTTTTGAAAATAATAATCACCTGTTTTCAGCAACTAATAAAATACTAATGGTTGGTTTTGAAATGAATTTTTTGCCGCCTGCTTACAATAAATTATTAAATATTATTCAATCCTTTGACTGCAAAATTTTATCAAGCAATTGCAGCACTCAAGCAAGCACGCAATCATCACTGGCATTCCAAACGCAAAAAGACGAGATTATAACGATGATGCGGTGGGCAAAAGGAATACTTGAAGCAAATCCGCAAGCCAATATCGGCTGCATTGTTCCGGATCTTACACTCCAACGTTATCAAATTGAGCGGCTCGGTGTTGAAGTTTTCGATTCTGCATTCTTTCTGCGGGATCCTAGAAAAATAAACAATCTGCCATTTAATATCAGCATAGGCAAAAAACTAGCTGAATATCCTATAATTAAACATGCGTTGCATTTGCTGGAATCAAATCATGACCATACAAATGTGGCTGCCGGATGTCAGAAATTTTCACGCTGGAAAAATACTTTTATATCTATTTTACAAGCGTCTAATTGGCCTCCTGAAAATGAACTTACTAGTTTAGAATATCAATGCGTACATCGCTTTTATAAACTTTTAGATGAATTTGCTGCATTAGATTTAGTTTTAAAAAATGTGATTTACTCAGTTGCAATAACAAGGCTGCAAAGTTTAGCATTTCGTACCATTTTTCAACCAAAATCTGAACCCAAACAAATAAATATTTTAGGTTTATTAGAAGCTCAAGGCATGAATTTCGATTATTTATGGGTCGCAGGAATGCATAATGAGAATTTTCCCTCTGCACCAAAATTAAACCCGTTTATACCGATCGGATTACAAAAAAAGCTCAGTATGCCGCACTCTTCGGCAATAAAAGAATTTGAATTTGCTGCATCATTGTTCACGCATCTTAAACAAAGTGCTACTAATGTAATATTCAGCTACACTAAACAAGCTGATGATTGCAATCTCTTGCCCAGTCCATTAATAAAAGACATTCCTTCAATTAGTATTTCAGATTTAAAGCTTGCTGAGTTTTCTGAGGCAAAAAAAACAATTTACCAATCAAAAAACTTGCGGGAATTTCATGATTATGAAGCTCCAAGTGTCTCAACTCTCGAGGCTGAGAACTTGAGCGGGCGTGCAGATATTTTAAAGTATCAAGCAGAGTGCCCATTTCGAGCATTTGCCACGTTTCGCCTAAAAGCAAAACCGAAAATAGATAGCAGCAAATTCATTCGCGGATTAGTAGTTCATAAAGCATTAGAATTACTTTGGCAAGAATTAAAAGACCAAAGATCTTTACTCGCTTTAGCTGATGACGACTTAGGAAAGCTGATCTCTTTAGCTATAGATCAGGCAATGTTAAAAATCACAAAAGAAAAAAAATACAATTTTGGTGAAAATTTCCACAAAGCAGAAAAAAAATGTTTAGAAAAATTGATTTTTGATTGGCTTTCATTCGAGAAAAATAGGCATAATTTTGAGGTTATTGCAACGGAAAAACAAATAACAACTCATTTGGGGAAATTAAAATTAAATCTTCGTGCCGATCGAATCGATAAAGAACAAGGCCAAAGCCTGGTCGTCATCGATTATAAAACTGGGAAAAAGCAGCCTAAAATTGACAATTGGTTTGGAGACCGGCCGGAAGAACCGCAGTTGCCACTTTACTGTTTAACTTCTGGCGAAAAAATTGAAGGTATCATGTTTGCTGCGGTAAATACTAAAGATAAGAAAAAACTAAAAGGAAAAACAAAAAGTGAAAATCCTGAAGAATGGCAGCAAATGTTAAACGAATGGCAAACAAATTTAACCAAGCTTGCCATGGATTTTTATGAAGGAAATGCCAAAATTAATCCTAAAAATGAAAAAGAAACTTGCAAGTTTTGTGACTTGGCAATTTTGTGCAGAACAAATAAAACAATTCAAAAAAAATAAATTGCCTGCTTACAAGAATTGTTATTTCTTTTCTTCTTCTGTTTTTTCTTTTCCGGCTTCAGGCTTTGTAGCTGCAACTGTTGTACCTTGTTGCGCGGATGGTTTTTTCAAAAATGGCAGACACTCTTGATACAGAGAACCCAGCATAGTCTCAAGTTTTGCAATTTCTGTGCCTAGTGATTGATGAGCCTCAATAATCGCTTTAACTATTTTACTAAGCTCAGATAATCTATAACCAACTGGATCATCCTTCGAAGTTTCAGGAATTGATGTTGTGGAAATCATAGATTTTACGTTTTCCACTATTTTTGAAAAATCTGGCATTTTGGCCATAATACCCTCCTTGTTTTTAAATGAATTTAATTTCTAATATTTTATAACTATCTTTTCTTTTATGCAAAAAATCGTTCCTCTCCTTTCCCCTCAAGATTGGAAACGCAACGGCTGCACAGGTCCTGATAACTAGTATTTTTACCAACATCATCGCGATGCTGCCAGCAACGAGCGCATTTAGGTCTAGCAGATTTTCCAACCTTGACCCGAATATTGTCATTAAAAGACAGAGCGTCTTCTGGCGCCTGATCAGCTGCCAAAACTTTAAAATCTGAAGTAATGAAAATAAACCGCAATTCATTTTCCGCACCAGCATGAGGTGAGAATTTGTTTAAAATTGTTAAATATTTTTTGTCACTGCAATAAACTATAACTTCGGCGTCGAGGTTAGAACCTATGGTTTTTTCTGCCCGCAGTTTTTCCAACTCACGGTAAACAAAGCTGCGCAAGCTTTGCACAAATTCAAATTCATCTTCTGAAATATCTGATGTTAATGTAAATTGCTCATATTTATTTGCTAGAAATACAGATTCCACACGATTGTTTTTAAATTGTTTGCGCATCTCTTGCCAAATTTCTTCAGCTGTAAAGCTCAAAACCGGAGATATTACACGAACAAGCATTTCTAAAATATGAAACATCGCCGTTTGTGCAGAACGCCTTCCTTCACTTGATTCTTTCATGGTGTATAAACGATCTTTGATAATATCCAAATAAAAATTACTCATGAAAGTTGCAACAAATAAGCGCAGATTATTATAAATACTAAAAAAATGGTATTCGTTATAATGATCGACATTCAGCAAAGACTGCGCCTTAATTAAAACCCATTTATCTAATGACAGTAATTTTTCTGCCGGAAGCAAATCTTTTCGTGGATCAAAATCACACAAATTACCCAGCAAATATCTTGCAGTGTTTCGTAACATTCGGTACACATCAGCAACGCCTTTTAAAATTTCATCAGAAAATGCAGTATCATCAAAATAGTAAATAGATATAGTCCATAAGCGTAAAATATCAGCCCCATAAGTATTGATGATCTTTTGTGGATCAACAACATTACCTAAAGATTTAGACATTTTGTGCCCATTGGCGTCGACCGTGTGACCATGAGTCAATACTGCCTTGTAAGATGCATGCCCCTCCATTGCAACTGAAGTCAGCAATGAAGATTGATACCAACCGCGATATTGATCATGTGCTTCTAAATATAAATCTGCCTGAACTCCCTCCCCTAATACGCAAAATTGGCTTACTCCGGAATCAAACCAAACATCCAAAGTATCCATTACTTTTTCGTAATCGGAAGGGGGATATTTGGCGACATCTTGTGTATTGTCTTTTAAAAAATCTTCTGTTTTTAAATTATGCCAAAAAATTATTCCCTCTTTATCAAAATTATCGGCTACGATTCCCATTAAATGCTGCCATTCAGGATGAATCTCACCCGTTTTTTTGTGAATGAATAATGCCATTGGCACTAACCAGGTTCGCTGTCGCGATACACACCAATCAGCACGGTTTTCCACCATTTTTTTAATACGTTCTTTGCCATATTCCGGCAGCCAAACAATTTTTTCTATAGCAGCTTCTGCATTTTCCCGCAGAGTTTTATTGCTATTTTTATCTTTTTTATCAAGATTTATAAACCACTGTGAAGTTGCGCGAAATATGAGAGGGATTTTATGTCGCCAGCAATGAGGGTAGCTATGTTGCAGCTCCTCAGCATGAATCAAATTACCATGTTTTCGTAAAACTTCTATAATTGCCTCGTTAGCTTTTAAAACAAAAACTCCGGCAAATTCAGGAAATTCCCGCGTAAAAAAAGTACCTTCTAAAAATGCGCCATTTGGGCCAACTGGATTTTCACCAAGCAAATTAAATTTGCGCTTATATTTCATTGCTACATTAAAATCATCTTTGCCGTGAACTGGTGCTGTATGAACTGCGCCAGTACCGGCATCCATCGTAACGTGGTCGCCTAAAACTATTGGCACTTGTTTTTGCAAAAACGGATGCTGCAAAAGACATTTTTGCTGTAAATTTTTCACATCTTCCAAATCACGGCCAAAACACTTTAAAATAATTTTATAATCCGTAACGCCATAACGCGCAAGGCAGCTTGCTAAAAGAGGCTCAGCGATTAACAGAGGCTCTCTAAATTGGTTACAATCTACCAGCACATATTCGATAGTAGGGTTCAAAGCCACAGCTTCATTGGCGGGCAGCGTCCAGGGAGTTGTAGTCCAAATAACAACACTCGCCTCTTTTACTTTGTCACAAAAAATCGCGGGCATTGTTTCTTTAACAAAGCGAAAACGTACGTCTACTGCAGGCGAAACTTTGTCTTTATATTCAACTTCAGCTTCCGCCAAAGCAGAACCGCAAGCAACGCACCAATGAACTGGTTTAAATCCTTTTTCGAGATATCCATTAGCGATAATTCTTGAAAGAGCGCGCACGATATTGGCTTCATAACTGAAGTTCATGGTTTTGTACGGATGTTCCCAATCCGCCAGAATTCCCAGGCGTATCATCGCACTCTTTTGAATTTGTATCTGACTTTCAGCATATTCCCGGCATTTGGTAATAAACTCTTCTTTGGAAATTTTAACTCCGGCTTTGCCATATTTTTTTTCAACCTCAAGTTCAATTGGTAAGCCATGGCAATCCCAACCAGGAATGTAGGGCACATTGAACCCAGATAAAATTTTTGATTTCACAACTACATCTTTGAGAATTTTATTCAGTGCATGCCCTAAGTGTATTGGGCCATTAGCGTAAGGCGGACCATCATGAAAAACAAATTTGGGTTTACTTTTATTTTTCTCGCAAAGCTTTTGATATAAATTGATTTCTTCCCAAAATTT
>PLMI01000036.1 GCA_003142435.1 Coxiellaceae bacterium
TTCTTACTGAGGAGCGAATAACGTATGGAGTAAAATATTGGAAAAAACACCAGAACATGCTGCAATACGTGAGCACTGCTTACGGAATTCCTCCTGAAATAATTGTTGCAGTAGTCGGGATTGAATCTTTCTACGGCAAAACAGAATTTAAATATCCGGTGATTAACTCTCTTGCCACATTGAGTTTTGCTTACCCGAAACGCTCCACTTTTTTCAGTGATGAATTAGAACAATATTTGCTTTTGGCAAGAGAATTAGACATCAACCCCAAATCCATCAAAGGATCATACGCCGGAGCTATTGGTTTACCGCAATTTATGCCAAGCAGTTATCGCAGTTTCGGCATATCTTCACAAGCCGGCAAAAAAACAGATTTAATCCATGATACTGACGACGTTATATTGAGCGTAGCAAATTTTTTGCATTACTACGGATGGCAGAAAAACAAACCCATTGCAATTCCGGCAAAAATTAAAGGAAACAGATACGAAAAAATACTAAGTACTACGCTAAAAACAAAACCAAAACTAACGATTGCACAAATAAAAAAATATCATGTATCGCCTATAAAAAAAGTTCCGGGATTTTACAAAGGGGCTCTTTTAGAATTTGAAGACGCCAACGATTATTACGAGTATTGGCTCGCTTTCAATAATTTTTATGTCTTATCTCGTTACAATGGCAGTTCGGAATATGTTTTGGCTGTTATAAACCTTGCGTATATAATAAAACAAAGAGTAAAATAAAAAAACATGATAAATTTAGCTGAATACAAAAACATAGCAATAATAAATTTTAGAAATCTAGGCGATATGATTTGCACAATGCCTCTTTTAAAATATTGCCGCCAAAAAGCCCCTAATTCTATTATCACCACGATCCTGGGAAAAGGTTGCGCTCCACTTGGACCTTTCCTAAATGATTCCGATAAAATTATTGCTTTGCCAACAAAAAAAACTTACGATTATAAAACTTTCATTAAATACGCACTTAAACTGCGCAATTCCTTCGATCTCGTGATCTGCGCCAATACTCCAAGAAAGGCAAGCGACTTATTTATTTGGCTTCTTCACCCGCGAAATTCATTGGCATATACGAAAAATACTTGGCATGGCAAACTCATCAAAACGCGAATACCATTTGATGTCGAGCGCAAAAAAAAGCGGCATTGCGCGTTGGATTTTTTAAATTTGCTTTTTGCATCTGAGACTTTACCGAAAGAATTAATTCCAAAAATAACACTCAAAGAGGAATTGAAAGAAATTTACAAAGCAAGAATTCAAGAAATAAACAAAATTGGTCGGCCGCTTGTTTTTGTTTCAGTCAGTAACAATAGAGACTTTTGTTTGCTGGGTATTGAAGAGCATGCAAAAATCTTAAATCGCTTGCATGATGAATTTAATTGTAGTGTTTTAATATCACATTTACCTAAAGATGCTAACAAAGCGTTTTCTTTAGCTCAAAAACTAGAAATGCCAAACATCGCTTTAGCAACCCCGGATTTTTCAGAATTCATGGCGGTTTTAGACGCAGTTGATTTATGCTTAATTGGTGAAGGGGGAATTATGCATTTAGCTGCTGCGCTGAATAAACCGCAAGTGGCACTTTTCAGCAAAACGTCAATAATCGAATGGTCGCCCCTAAGCGATAAAGCAGTTATTCTACAGCATCCTGAAAATGTAAACTTTATTGATCAGGAAATGATTTACAGTGCACTAAGAAATATCGTTAGAAACTTTTTAAATAAAAACTAAATTATTTTGATTTTTGGCTATGAGATTGAATATCAGCACCATTTATTCAGTCAGACTCCGAGCCAGTACGTAAAATAAATCACTTAAGCGGTTTAAATAACGCGCACAAACTTTAATGCCTTTTGAATCTGTCATTTTTTCCGACAATTTGAATGCCAACCTTTCTGCCTGGCGGCAAACACAGCGCACAATGTGCAATCTTGCCGAAGCTTCATTGCTTCCTGGAATTACAAACTCATTTATCGGCTCAAGCTTTGCGCTCAAATTATCTATTTCCTTTTCAAGCCGCGAAATAAATCCTTCTACTTCCATAATACGTTCATTTTGTACAACAACTACCGGCAAAATAAATAGCTCTCGTTGAATAGAAAGAAGACTGGATACTACATTCTCTGCATCAATACAAGAACGAGCTTCCACAGCAGCCCATCCCAAAAAAGAATTTAACTCATCAAGAGCGCCGTAAAACTCAATTATTATATCTGTTTTAGGAATAATGGCGCCTTTAGGCAAATGCGTTTTACCTTCATCACCAAATTTCGTGTAAATTTTAGTCATCGTCAAGGGGAACATTAGCTCCACCATCGCTGGCGGATTTTTTATCTAAATCTTCTTTCTTAATTTTAGCTTTTGCCATTAAACCATTTATAAATTGGGCATAAGTAAAATCTGCCACATCCTTTTGCAGTAATTTTTGCATTTGACCTTTATCAGCATCCACTTTGGCAGTTACATTGGGAATATATGTTTTATATAAAACGACAACAGCACAATCGCCATTAGCTAAAACAACGTTTTTAATTCCTATTTCGCTATCTTTAGGCGTTGGCAAATCAAAAGCTGTTTTTAGTATTTCCGCATTTACGTTTGTATTTGCCATTTTCACCTTTGATAATACTTTCCAAGGCAAATTATAGCGGCTTGCTAAGGATTCTGGCTTTTTATTTTGTTTCAAATCAGCAAGCAACTGCTGGCTCATTTCCTTTGCGGCTGCTTTGGCTTTTTCCATCAATAAAATATTTTGAATTTGCGTTTTTACTTTTTCTAAAGGAATTGTAGTAGCTGGAATATGCTGTTTAATTCGCAGAACCACAACGTTGCCTGAGCTTATCTCTACTGGATTGCTGTTATAACCTTGTTTTAAAACAGAATCGCTGAAGGCGATTTTAAGAACCTTCTTATTCTGAGCTAACCCGCTTACCTCACCCTTTTTGGTAAATAATCCTGTGGTTTTTATAGGCAATGAAAGAGCGCTTGCAGCAGGCGCGAGGCTGTCTGAATTTGTATAAGTAAGGTCTGAAAGCTTTTCATATTCATCATTGAACAACTGTAAAGTCTGTTGCCTTTGATACTCATTTTTTTCCTTTGCTGATAATTTTTTATTCGGTAAGGGTAAGTTTGCTTTTTTCTGCAAATCATCAGTTGCTAATTGCAGGTACTCGATGCTTATTTGCTCCGAGGTTGCAAAATCATTTTTATTTTTATCGTAATAATCTTGAATTTCTTGAGGTGAAACTTTGACTGTATTTATAAACTTTTTGGCATCGATAAAGTAATAACCAAAATCACGAGTTTGGTCTTTGAGCTGCATTANNATCAACTTCTGCCGGCAAAACAAATTCACTTGCTTTAATGCCAACTTCCAATTGCCCAAAACTCAAGGATTTTTGCACTTCAGCGACAAATTCCATTTCCGAACCATTGTAAACAGCGCTCAAATACCGGGAAAAAGCTTCAGGTGAAAACGCACCATTGCGCTGAAACTGCGGCAATGAATAGATGAACTGGTACACTTCTGCCAACGGCATGTAAATGCCCATTTTCTGTGCTCCCTGCATCACGACCTCTTCCTTTATCAAACGATCCAGTACTTCTTTTTTTAACTCTAACTGCGATGCCTGGTCAAATTGATAATCCGCCCCCAATTGCCGCATTTTCTCATTGCGCAAAATTTCATATGCGGTTAGCAGTTTTTTTTGCGTAATTTTAACGCCATTAACTTTAGCCAAATAATTTCCGCTACTATCGCCATGCAGGTAATTTTGAATTCCCCATAAAGCAAATGTAATACAAATAGCAATAACGATTGTCCATGCAATGATTCCCTGCATGCGTTCTCTAAATTTTTGCAGCATAAATTTCTCTAATGAAAACTAAGGAAGGACAACTATTAATACGATATAAGGCACAAAAATCAAGTAAGAAACTAAAAAATGGCGGAGCGGACGGGGATCGAACCCGCGAC